>DASVVD010000197.1:0-4264 GCA_036386715.1 Pseudoduganella sp. | reverse complement strand
GTAACCCGGCACTTGCCAGGGCAAGTACGAAGAGCTTGACCATGTTTCCATTCTGAAAAGGCGACAGCCTTCCATTTTATAGGGCTTGCAGCCGGTCGTTGAACAGCGTCAAGTCACAGTGTCTGGCGACATGACCGAAGCATTCGGGTCCGCGATGCGTCGACCCGGCGGCAGGATAATACGGGGGCATCGCGATCTCCCGGAAACAAGTATTGCCATACTAACTGGCGGCATGCCGGCATTCCGCATGCACATGTCCGCTTTTTGTCATAAATTTGTCGGCCCGGGTTTTCAATGCATTGGTTCTAATACAATTGCAACATGAACCGCCTGTTCTTACGCTTCTTCATCCTCGTGATGCTCTCGATCAGCGTGGCAGCGTTCATCGTGTACTTCACCGTCGACCGCATGTTCGGTGACCCGCTCGCCAGCATTGCCCGCAACCAGGCGGCGGCCCAGATCTTTCTCCTCGAGCAGTACGTGGACCAGGCGCCGGCCGATGGCTGGCTCGACCGCCTGAACAAGGTGCGCGAAGTGTCCGAGGTGCGCTTCGACCTGATCCCGCTCGCCGCCGCGCGCGAGCACCTGTCCGCCGGCGAGCGCGCGGCGTTCGACCGCGGCGAAGTGGTGATCGACCTGGCCGACCGGTCGCTGCTGCGCCGGGTCGACCTGAGCGGCGATCGCTACATCGGCAGCGACGAGGAAGCCATCCATGCGCAAAACCTGCCGATCGATATCAAGGTGGCGCTGCAGATGGAAGCGGTGCGCTACCTGATCGTGGCACTGGCGCTGCTGGTGCCGATCGGGATCTGGTCGCGCGGGCACTGGCACGGCCTGCAGGAGCTGATGAAGGTGGCCGACAGTTTCGGCGCCGGCCAGCTGAAGACGCGGGCCGAAGTGAAGCCGGGCGACAGCATCTACCCGCTGGCCGAACGCATCAACCACATGGCCGGCCGCATCGAAACGCTGGTGGAATCGCAGCGTGGCCTGCTGCATTCGGTCTCGCACGAGATCCGCACGCCGATCGCACGGCTGGAATTCGCCTTCGAGCTGCTGCACGACACGGCCGGCGACGTGCTGCTGCAAAAACGCATCGGCAACATGCAGGACGACCTGACGGAACTGAAGTCGCTCGTCAACGAATTGCTCGGCATGGCCCGGCTGGACAGCGACCAGCCGCTGCGCTATGAAACGTTCGACCTTACCGAGGCACTGCGCAGTTGCGCCAACACGCTGCCGCCGGCCACGGTCTCGCTCGATGTTGCGGTGCCGGACGGCATGGGCAGCTATTACGGCGATTGCCGCCTGCTGATGCGGGCCACCGGCAACCTGCTGCGCAATGCGCAGAAATATGCCAACGGCAAGGTGGCGCTGTCGGCTTCCGCCAGGCTGGGCGAGGTCACGATCAGCGTCGATGACGACGGCCCCGGCATTCCGGAAGAAGAACGGGAAAAGGTGTTCGAGCCGTTCTATCGCCTCGACCGTTCGCGCGACCGCAGCACCGGAGGCTTCGGCCTGGGGCTTTCCATTGCCGGCAAGGCCGTTGCGCTGCATGGCGGCTCGCTGCGGATCGACACCTCCCCCCTGGGCGGTGCTCGTTTCACGATCAGCTTGCCCCCCGCTTAGGCCCCGCCGTCAGCTGGGTCACCACGTCCGGCGCGCCATGCACCACCTTTTCGTATTCGGCGATCACCTGCGCGCCGAACAGCAGCAGCGTGGCGCCGATTTCAAGACTGAACATCACCACGATCGCCGTCGTCATCGACCCGTACACCACGTTCACCTGCGACAGCGTGGTGAAATACCACACCAGCACATGGCGGGCGATTTCCCACAGCACCGTGGCGGTCACGCCGCCGATCAGCGCATGCTGCCAGCTGAGCCGCCCCACCGGCATGACCATGTAGATCGACGACAGCAGCAGCACCTCGCCCGACAGGCCGAGCAGGTACAGCAGCGCGCCCGACAATCCCTGCAGCGACCAGTCCATGCCGAACAGCCGCACGCTCTCGGCACCGATCACCTGCAGGCTGCCGGCCACCAGCGTGACGATCAGCGCGCCCACGCCCAGGCACAGGATGTAGCAGTACGGCAGCACGGCCGAGGTCAGGTAATGGCGCTGCCGGATCGCCGCGCGGTGGATGAAGATCACGCACATCGCGTTTTCCAGCACGGTAAACGCCAGCGAGCTGAAAAACAGCATCGTCAGCACGAGGAACCAGCCGACCAGGTCGCGATGGTCGAGGAAGTGCGCCACCTCGTCCACGATCGCGTGCGACTGGCCCGGCACCAGCCATTCCAGGTAATGGTCGATCGTGTCGAGCAGCTCGGCAGGATCGATCACGTGCGACAGCGCCACCACCACCAGCATCAGCAGCGGCACGATCGACAGCAGCGAGTAATACGCCACCGCGCCGGCCAGCAGCAGGCCCTGGTTGGCGCGGAAGCCACGCAGGCATTGCAGGGTGAAGCGCAGCGGATGGCCGAGCACGACGGCGACCGCCTGTCGGTTGAGGATGGGCATGGGGCGATTCTAACGGGCTGCCGCCGCAAGCGCCGTCCTGCTGGGCCGGCCGCTGGGCTTCAAAGCACCGCCGGTTCCAGCAAGGTCAGTGTCTGCCGCCCGGTATCCATGCGCGCCCGGAGCCCCATCGGCAACGTGAACTGGTGGCGGATGTGGCCGAACGACCAGCCGGTCACGGCGGGAATCGCCAGCGGCCGCAGGTGCTGGTCGGTGGTTTCATCCAGGGTCAGCGACGGTCCGTCGCCGGCCGGGCCGCAGCCTTCGAGGACACCCAGCATGATGCCGGCGGCCGAGCGGAACGGCTGGTTCAGGTCCAGCTGCATCAGCATCCGGTCCACCCGGTACGGCTCCTCGTTGACCTCTTCGAGGAACAGCAGCGCATTGCGGTAATCGGCGGCATAGGGCGTGCCGGCCAACGCACTGACCAGTGCCAGGTTGCCGCCCATCAGCCGGCCGGTGGCCACGCCCGGCACCACGGTGCGCAAGGCGTAGTGCTCGTTCCCGGGCTCGCTGAATGCCTTGCGGCTGTTCTCCAGCGCCATCGGGATCACATAGGCGTCTTCCGGGTGCATCAGCACGTTCAGCAGGTGCTCCGTTGCATAATCGGACAAGGTCGACATGCCGACCGGGCCGTGGAACGTGACCAGGCCGGCATGGCGGTGAATTGCGAGATGCAGCGCCGTAATGTCGGAATAACCGACCAGGATCTTGGGGTGGCGCCGCATCAGGCCGTAATCGAGATGCGGCAGTAGCTGCATGGCGCCCGAGCCGCCCCGGATCGCCCAGATCGCCTTGACCTGCGGATCGCCGAACATGCCGTGCAGGTCGTCGAGCCGGTGCTGCCAGGGGCCGGCGTAGTTGCCGTTCACTTCCTCCAGGTGCCGGCCCAGCCTGACCCTGAAGCCGAGCGCTTCGGTGTTGGCGATCGCCTTGTCGATCGACGCCCGCGATACCTGCCCGGCGGGCGTGACGAGGCCGATGGTATCGCCGGGCAGCAGGCGCGGCGGCTTGATGAGTTGCATGGCTTTCCTGGCGGATGGCAGGCGTGCCGCCGCCACGGGAAAAGCGGCGGCGGCCAGGGAGGCGGCAAACAGGCGGCCGAAGCCGCGCCGGTCGATCACCCCGTCAGAAGAACTTGTATTTCAGGTTGAACGACAGCGCCCTGCCGCGCGGATCAGCTACCCGCGGGTCCCAGCCGGCGCCCACCACTTCATCGACATTGTGCGCGGTGAACGGCGGATCCTCGTCGAGCAGGTTCTGGATGCCCACGGTGAGCGTGGTATTTTTGAAACCGCTGTAGGTGGCCGACACGTCGTATTTCGTGTAGTGGTGCACGCGCGGATCGAAGCCGGCCGGGAAGCCGCTCTTGCCGCCGTTCGGCACCTGGTCGTTGTAGCCCGAGGCATAGCGCTGCAGCAGCAGCGTGCTCCAGTTGCCTTTCGAGACCGTCACGCTGGCACTGTGCTTCCAGCGCAGGTACACGTCGCGCGTGTTGAACTGGCTAACCTGCTCCTTGTAGGGCTGGCCTTCGAATTCGGCGAACTTGAAGCTGTCCATGTAGGTGCCGTCCAGCATCGCCGCGTATTTGTAACCGCTGTAGGCCCCATCGTAACGGAGCCCCACGTCCACGCCGCGTGTCTTCAGGCCGGCGGCGTTGATCCAGCCCGCTTCCACGTGGTCGATCGTGCCGGTGGCCTGGTCACGCACGATGTACTGCGGCAGGTACTGCCAGTTCTGCAG
>DASVVD010000196.1:0-2167 GCA_036386715.1 Pseudoduganella sp. | reverse complement strand
CCGCCGAGCCCCGATTCGTTCACGCGCGTGGCGCGCACCGCGCTGCTGGCGAAGAAGCCGGGCCATGGCCGGCCGGGCCTGGTGGTGGCCGCCGTCGGTGCCGCTGGCGCCGTGGTGTCGCTGCTGATGTCGTTCTCGTGGGGCTTCGTGATCGCCGCGTGCACGGCGCTGGTGCTGCTGCTGGCGTTCGGCGGCATCGGCACCGCGCTGCAGCTGGAGCGCGCACGCGGCCACCATCCGGATGAGGCGGTGGAAGGCGTGCGCGCGGTGCTGCGCATCCTCGTGGTGTTCGCCCTCGTCACGCCGTTCTGGTCGCTGTTCGACCAGAAGGCGTCGACCTGGATCGTGCAGGCCAATGCGATGACCAGTCCGGTACTGAGCCTGTTCGGCTGGCAGTTCGAAGTGCTGCCGGCACAGATGCAGGCGGTAAACCCGGCGCTGGTGATGCTGCTGATCCCGTTCAACAACCTGGTGATCTTCCCGCTGTTGCGGAAAATCGGCATCGAACCGACGGCGCTGCGGCGCATGACGGCGGGCATCGGGTTCTCCGCCGTCTCGTGGCTGGTGATCGGCTGGATCCAGGTGTCGATGGACGCGGGCACGCCGATGTCGATCCTGTGGCAGCTGCTGCCCTACGCACTGCTGACGATGGCCGAAGTGCTGGTGTCCGCCACCGGCCTCGAGTTCGCATACAGCCAGGCGCCGGCGTCGATGAAGGGATCGATCATGAGCTTCTGGACGCTGGCTGTCACCGTGGGCAACCTGTGGGTGCTGATCGTCAACGCCAGCGTCAGGAACGACGCGGTGCTGGGCCACATCGGCGCTACCGGGCTGTCGGTGATCGCGTTCCAGATGTTCTTCTTTGCCGGCTTCGCGGCGCTGACGGCGGTGCTGTTCGGCCTGTACGCGCGACGCTACCGGATGGTCGACAACTACCGGACGCAGCCGGGCGTGGCACCGGCGTGATGCCAGCGTGTCCGGTCCACCGGAGTCGCGGTGGACCGGACACGCTGTCTCGCCTTCCTGCGGCGCGTCATCAGGCCGATCGCGCCGGAACGGCGTATGCACCCTGCATGCGCCAGCCGCACCGCTAATATATTTTTCATCACTTTCGGACTGCGAGCCGGCATCCGATTGCCCCGGCACCCACTGCCTCGCATTGAACGCCCGTTGCCCGGCGAAGAAAAAATCGCGTTAATGCTGCGC
The DNA here is from genome assembly GCA_036386715.1 of Pseudoduganella sp. Taxonomy (GTDB): domain Bacteria; phylum Pseudomonadota; class Gammaproteobacteria; order Burkholderiales; family Burkholderiaceae_D; genus Rugamonas. The sequence continues at coordinate 961 of DASVVD010000196.1, read as the reverse complement.
GCGCACAACAAATCCACGCGTATTTCCACTGACTTCTCTATAATTGCCTTCCGGCACTAACAGCAGTGCCCCTGGCCCCGCGCCCTACCCTTGCGCCGCCGGATTCCGATCGCCCTCCCCCCCGCAGTCTTCGATATCAAACGGAAAACCATGAACTTCAGGAATATGAAAGTCGGCGCCCGGCTGGCGCTGGGCTATGCAATCGTGCTGGCACTGCTGCTGCTTATCATGGGCGCTGGCCTGCTGAAGATGCACGACATGCAGGCGCGAATCAACCGGATCACCGAATTTAACAACGTGCAGATCGCCAATCTCTCGAGCATGCAGGAGAACCTGCTGGAGCGTGCGATCGCCATCCGCAATATCGGCCTGCTGCCCGGCATCGAGGAGATGCGCCTGGAAGCACAGCAAATGCGCAAGTTCGAAGCGCGTTACGCCGAAAAAATGGCGCTGCTGAACAAGTCGTTCGAAGATCCCAGCACGTCTTCCGAGGAAAAGGCGCTGCTTGCGGCCATCCTGGAACAGGAACGCACGGCACTGCCGCTGATTGCCGAGGCGGAAAAGCTGGGCCTGAGCAACGAAGACGAAGCCGCCACCGCCATCCTGATGGACAAGGTGCGGCCGGTGCAGGTCCGGTGGCAGGAGGCGATGAGCAAGCTCATCGCCCTGGAAACGCGCATGAATACCGAGGAAGCCCAGGCTGCGGAGGCGGCGTATGACAATGCCGTCCGGCTGATGCTGATCCTGGCTGCCGTAGCGCTTGCCGTGGGTATCTCCGCCGCCGTGCTGGTCACCCGTGCGCTGTTGTCGCAGCTGGGCGGCGAACCGACCGCGGCGGCAGCGATCGCCGCCCGCATCGCCGACGGCGACCTGACCGTGGACGTGCCCGTGAAAGCCGGCGATACGGGCAGCATGATGTTCGCGATGCGCAACATGCGCGACAAGCTGTCCGCCATCGTCA
>DASVVD010000195.1:0-2454 GCA_036386715.1 Pseudoduganella sp. | reverse complement strand
GGCCGACCGTGCGGCGGTCCGCGGCATCGGGTGCTCCAGCACCGGCACGCCGTCGTCGCCCATGACCGGCCAGTCGTCCTTCCACACCACCGGCTGCAGGTGCGCGATGCGGCCGAATGCGCCGTTGCTGTTGAAGTGGATGAACCAGCCTTCGCCGGACGGCGTTTCCACGTAGCCGCCCGGGTGGGGACCTTTCAGGCCGTTGCCCGGATTGAGCACCGTGCGGTGTTCGTAGGGGCCCTGGATCGTGCGCGCCCGCATGACGGCCTGCGGACCGGTAACCACCCCGCCGATCGGCGCGAAGATGTAGTACCAGCCCTTGCGCTTGTAGACTTTCGGGCCTTCCAGCACCGGCAGGTTCACCTTGTCCTCGATGATCGTGGTGCCGCCGTCGAGCGCCCGGGTGCCGTCGGGGCTCATGGCGCGCAGCACGATCGGGCCGGCACCCACCTTCGAATGCACCAGCCATGCCGTGCCGTCGTCGTCCCAGAACGGGCAGGGATCTTCGTATCCGGCACCGGCCACCACCGTGACCGGCGCCGACCACGGGCCGGCCGGGTGCGCCGCGGAGCTCATGAAGATGCCTTCGTCCGGCGTTGCCCAGTACACGTAGAAGCGCTTGCCATGCTGCCGGATCGACGGCGCCCAGACGCCGCCGGCGTAGCGCATGCCGGCGCCGACCGGTTTCGAGATGCTGTCGGTCAGCGTGTAGGGCGGCACCATGTCGTAGGACGGGTGGAAGTCCAGCTTTGGCAGCACGTGGCCGGCGATCTTCCAGTGGACCAGGTCCTTCGACTGCAGCACCGGCAGGCCGGGCGAGAAATGGAAGCTGGACGCGACGAGAAAATAGTCCTCGCCGACGCGGATCACGTCCGGATCGGAGTAGTCGGCATGGATGATGGGATTGGTGTAGCGCCCTGTTGGCGCCGCCGTGGCGGCACTGAGAGCGGAGACCGCCACGCAGGCCGTTGCCAGGCCCAGGCCGCCCAGGCGCATGAAGACATGCTTCATGTCCGGCCCGGCGCCGCATGCAAGGCCGCGCGGCCGCCATCGCTGATGTTCATTGCTGTCTCCGTATTTTTCTGTGAGGTGCTGCCGACCAGTAGATGCCAGCCCGGTCGGCGGTGTCAATACGGAAACGATCAAGCGGGTGAGCAAAGTGGCCGGGCCTTGTTCAGCCTGAGCCCTGGCGCGGCGGCATGGACCTCCATGCGTCGAAAGGCGGCGGCGCAATGGGTATGTGAATAAAGCATAGCTTTTTGCAGAAAATTGATTAGTTGCCAATGATTCGCGCCGGCTAGACTCCGATGGCACGGCCGGAGCCGTGCACTGAAGTTAACCTTTCAAACTCGGAGGAGACAGATGATCATAAAAATGCTGAACCGGATGTCCCGTGGCTGGCTGGCGGCGCTGGTCTGCGCCGGCGCCCTGAATGTGCAGGCGGCACCGATTTCATTGCAGTGGAACCCCTTCCTGGCGGGCGGCGATGTATCGGTGCTGGGGCTGATGGAGAAGAACGGCGCACGGTACACGGACCGCGAGGGCCACGAAGGCGATGCGCTGTCGATCCTGGCCGCGGCGGGACACAATATCGTGCGGCTGCGGCTCTATGACCAGCCCGGCCCCGGCCATGGCAACGCTGGATGGCACTGGCCAGCCGGTTCGCAGAACCTGGACGATGTGCTCGCGCTGGCGCGACGCAGTGCCGACCTCGGCATGCAGATCCAGCTGACGATTCATTTCAGCGATTTCTGGACCAATGGCGACGTGCAGAACGTGCCGTTCGCGTGGCGCGACGAACTCGATGCCATCGACGATGAAGCGCAGCGCTTTGCGCGTGTGCGGGAACTGGTGATCGAGCACACGCGCGAAGCGATGATGGCGATGAAAGCGCAGGGCACGACACCGCAGTTCGTCTCTCTTGGCAATGAAGTTGCCGGGGGCATCCTGTATCCTTATGGCGAGCTGTATCCAGGTGGGCAACTGACGCCGACGAGCTGGACTCGGCTGGCCTCACTGCTGCAGGCCGGTTACGAAGCGGTGAAATCGGTCTCGCCGTCCACCCGGGTGATCATCCACCTGGACGACGGCGGGAATACCGGTAAATACACCTGGTTCTTCGATAACCTGAAGGCGCACGGTGCGCAGTGGGATGTGATCGGCGCGTCCTACTATCCATTCTGGACCGGCAAGACAGTGGCGGAAATGGAAAAGTTCGCAAAGTCGATCACCAAGCGATATGACACGGACCTGATGGTGATGGAAACGGGCTTCAACTGGGCGCCGTTGCTGCCCAGTGGCTGGCCCGGCCAGCTGACGCACAACGGCCCCTATCCGGCATCGATGAGTTCACCGGACGGCCAGAAGGCGTTTGTCGAACAACTGCTGGCCAGGATGAAGGCCACGCCGCGCGTGCTGGGGGTGTTGTACTGGGATCCGGTGATGATCGAGACG
>DASVVD010000194.1:0-6407 GCA_036386715.1 Pseudoduganella sp. | reverse complement strand
GAATAGTGCGCGAAGCAACTTGCAAAGTGACGTGTACCGCGGTTCCTGCCATGGTTCCTTCCTGTATTGTTCCTGGACCCTCTTAATGCTTGCCGGTGCTGCCGAAGCCACCTTCGCCCCGCTCGCTGGCACCGAATTCCTCCACCACGTTGAAGCCCACCTGCAGCACGGGCACGACGATCAGCTGGGCCAGGCGTTCCATCGGTTGCAGCGTGAAAGCGTTCTGGCCCCGGTTCCACGTCGACACCATCAGCGGGCCCTGGTAATCGGAGTCGATCAAGCCTACCAGATTCCCCAGAACAATGCCGTTCTTGTGGCCCATGCCGCTGCGCGGCAGGATCATCGCCGCATAGGCGGGATCGCCGATATGGATGGCCAGGCCGGTGGGCACGAGCACGGTCTGGCCGGGCTCGATCGTCAGCGGGGCGTCGATGCAGGCGCGCAGGTCGAGGCCGGCGCTGCCGGGGGTGGCGTAGGCCGGCAGCAGGTCCTGCATGCGCGGGTCGAGGATTTTTACGTCGATGGTTTGCATATTATTGGAACAGCGAGTGCTTGTTGGTGCGTTTGGAAATTTCACTGATCAGCTGGCGTGCCAGCGTCAGCTTGGGAGCCTGTGGCAGGATCGTGTGGCCGTGCTCGTCGAACAGCACGATCGTGTTGTCGTCCTGGCCGAACGTGTGGTGGCCGATGTTTCCGACCAGCAGGGGAATGCCCTTGCGCTCGCGCTTGGCCGAGCCGTATTCGAGCAGGTTTTCCGATTCGGCGGCGAAGCCCACGCAGTAGGGATGGCCGGCCAGCGTGGTGCGGGCGGCAATCGTGGCGAGAATGTCCGGGTTCGGTTCGAACTTCAGTTCAGGGCTTCCCCCGCCTTCGGTTTTCTTGACCTTCTGCGTGCTGGGATTGGTCACGCGCCAGTCCGCCACGGCGGCCACCGCGATGAACACGTGCTGGCCGTCGATGGCGTGGTTGACCGCATCCATCATCTGCTGTGCACTCTGGACATCGATGCGGGTGACGCCATGCGGCGCCGGCAATGCCGTGGGGCCCGAGACCAGCGTGACGTCGGCGCCGGCTTCGCGCGCGGCGCGTGCCACGGCGTAGCCCATCTTCCCGGATGACAGGTTGGTGATGCCGCGCACCGGGTCGATCGCCTCGAACGTGGGGCCGGCGGTGATCAGGATGCGCTTGCCGGCCATGACCTTCGGCTGGAACGCCGCCACGATCTCGTCGAGCAGCTGCTCGGGTTCCAGCATGCGGCCCATGCCGGTTTCGCCGCAGGCCTGTGCGCCGGGCGCCGGGCCGAGAATGCGGATGCCGTCCTCGCGCAGCTGTTCGGCATTGCGCTGCGTGGCCGGATTGGTCCACATCTCCACATTCATCGCCGGCGCCACCAGCAGTGGCAGGTGGCGCGGGCGGGCCAGGCACATCGTCGACAGCAGGTCGTCGCAGGCGCCATGCGCCAGCTTGCGCATGAAGTCGGCCGAGCAGGGCGCGATGACGATGGCGTCGGCATCGCGCGTGACGTCGATGTGGGCCATGTTGTTGGCGACGCGCGGATCCCACTGGTCCGTGTAGACCGGCTTGCCGGACAGGGCCTGCATCGTCACCGGCGTGATGAAGTGGGTGGCGGCATCGGTCATCACGACCTGCACCGCGGCGCCTTCCCTGGTCAGCGAGCGGCACAGTTCCGCCGCCTTGTAGCAAGCCACGCCGCCCGACAGCGCCAGGACGATCTTCTTGCCGGTCAGTTCCATGCCGATGCTCCTGTCAATTTACTGTTACTTGTTCACGCGCCGCAGCTCATCGAGGATGAGCAGGCCGGCGCCGATGACGATCGCGCTGTCGGCCACGTTGAAGGCCGGGAAGTGGCCGATGCCGCGCCAGTGGAAATCGAGGAAATCGATCACGTGGCCATGCACCAGGCGGTCGATCACATTGCCGACCGCGCCGCCCAGGATGAGGGCCATCGACCAGCAGAACAGCCGCTGTGCCGCATGCTTGCGCAGCAGGTAGACGATGAACAGCGCCGCGCCGATGCCGATGCCGGTAAAGAAGTAGCGCTGCCAGCCGCCCTGGTCGGACAGGAAGCTGAACGCCGCGCCCTTGTTATACGCCAGCACCAGGTTGAAGAAGCTGGTGACCACCAGCTCCTCGCCATAAGTAAACAGTTTTTCGATGGTGATCTTGGTCAACTGGTCGACCAGGATGATCAGGGCCGCGATGCCGAGCCACGGGACCAGGCTGCCGCCGGCAGGCTTGCTGGAAAAGGTTTTCTTGGATTTTGCCATTATTCTTGTCGAGTCGGTGGCCGGACCGCCGCCACCCCTCGCGGAGCGACGGCGGAGTGCATTGGTCAGGCGAAGCGGCGGGCTTCGCCGGTGCCGAACAGGTTGCTGTAGCAGCGGCCGCACAGCGTCGGATGGTCGGCGTGGGTGCCCACGTCGGCGCGGTAGTGCCAGCAGCGCTCGCATTTTTCATCCTTCGAGGCAGACACCGACACCGCTTCCTCGGCATCGCTGGCCACTTCGACGGCTTTTGCCTGCGATGTGATGAACACGAACTTCAGGTCATCATCCAGGCTGGCCAGGGCGCGATACTTGTCGCCGGCCGCCCTGATTTCCAGCTCGGCCTGCAGCGACGAGCCGATGGCGCCGGACGTGCGCAGGTCTTCCAGCTGCTTCGTCACTTCGGCGCGCACGGCCAGGATCGTCGCGTATTTCGCCAGCAGCGCTTCGCCATCGGCCACCACCGGCAGCTGCCAGAAAGTCTGCGTGTAGATCGTTTCGTCGCTGGCGGCATAGGCCTCGCCGGCGGCGAACACCGCCCACGCTTCCTCGACCGTGAACGGCAGCACCGGCGCCAGCATGCGCAGCAGGCTTTGCGTGATGTGCCACAGCACCGTCTGGGCCGAACGGCGGGCCGGCGAGTCCACCGCGGTGGTGTACAGGCGATCCTTCAGGATGTCGAGGTAGAAGCCGCCCAGGTCTTCCGAGCAGTAGTTCTGCAGCTTCGACACCACCGGCTGGAATTCATACTGTTCGTAGTGCTTCTCGACCGAGGCCTGCAGCACGGCCAGGTTGGCGAGCGCATAGCGGTCCGTTTCCAGCAGTTCCCCGATCGCCACCGCGTTGGCCTTCGGATCGAAGTCCGACGTGTTGGCCAGCAGGAAGCGCAGCGTGTTGCGCAGGCGGCGATACGATTCGGTCACCCGCTTCAGGATCTCGTCGGAGATCGACAGCTCGCCGGTGTAATCGGTGGAAGCGACCCACAGGCGCAGGATGTCGGCACCCAGGGTGTCCGAGATCTTTTGCGGCGCCAGCGTGTTGCCCAGCGACTTCGACATCTTCTTGCCTTCCCCGTCGACCGTGAAGCCGTGGGTCAGCAGCGCCTTGTAGGGCGGCCGGCCGTTCAGCATCGACGACGTCAGCAGCGACGAGTGGAACCAGCCGCGGTGCTGGTCCGAGCCTTCCAGGTACAGGTCGGCGGGGAAGTGCGACTGTTCCTTGTGCGAGCCGCGCAGCACCGTCTGGTGCGTCACGCCCGAGTCGAACCACACGTCCAGCGTGTCCTTGTTCTTCACGTAAAGGGCGGCGTCGTCGCCCAGCAGTTCCTGCGGGTCGAGCGCCAGCCAGGCATCGATGCCGCCCTTTTCGATGCGCTGCGCCACCTGTTCCAGCAACTCCGGCGTGCGCGGATGCAGTTCGCCGGTTTCCTTGTGCACGAAGAACGCCATCGGCACGCCCCACTGGCGCTGGCGCGACAGGGTCCAGTCCGGACGGTTGGCGATCATGCCCTGCAGGCGTGCCTTGCCCCAGTCGGGGAAGAACTGCGTGTCGGCAATGCCTTCCAGCGCCGTTTCGCGCAGCGTGGAGCCGCCGTCGATCGGCTGCACGTCCATGCCGGCGAACCATTGCGAGGTGGCGCGGTAGACGATCGGCGTCTTGTGGCGCCAGCAGTGCATGTAGCTGTGGTCGAACATCTTCAGCTCGAACAGCGCGCCCGCTTCGCGCAGCGCTTCGCAGATCGGCTTCGAGGCTTCCCAGATCGTCAGGCCGCCGAACAGCGGCAAGGTGGACACGTATTTGCCGTCGCCCATCACCGGGGTCAGGATCTCGTCGTCCTTCATGCCGTGCTGGCGGCAAGACACGAAGTCTTCCAGGCCATAGGCCGGCGCCGAGTGGACGATGCCGGTGCCGCTGTCGGTCGTCACGTAGTCGGCCAGGTACATCGGCGAATAACGGTCGTAGAACGCGTCGCGCGCATGCAGCGGGTGCCTGAAGCGGATATTTTCCAGCTGCGCGCCGGTGGTGGTGGCGACCACCTTGCCTTCGAGCTTGTAGCGCAGCAGCGCTGTTTCGACCAGGTCGGCCGCCAGGATCAGCAGCAGCGGCGATTTTTCGCCATGCGCGTCGCGCGACGTCTCGACCAGCGCATACGTCACTTCCGGGTGCACGTTCAGTGCCTGGTTCGACGGGATCGTCCACGGCGTGGTGGTCCAGATCACGACGAATCCGTCACCCGCGGGCAGCACCGGCAGGCCGAAGGCGGCCGCCAGTTTTTCCGGCTCGGCGAACGGGAACCCCACGTCGATCGCCGGGTCGCGCTTGTCCTGGTATTCCACTTCCGCCTCGGCCAGTGCCGAACCGCAGTCGAAGCACCAGTTCACCGGCTTCAGGCCGCGGTAGACATAGCCCTTTTCCAGCAGCTTGCCCAGCGCGCGCAGCTCGTCGGCCTCGTTACCGTAGGCCATCGTCAGGTACGGGTTGTCCCACTCGCCGAGCACGCCCAGGCGGATGAAGCCGGCGCGCTGGCGGTCGACCTGCTCCAGTGCATAGGCCCGCGCCTTGGTCAGCACTTCGGCGGTCGGCAGGTTCTTGCCGTACTGCTTTTCGATCTGGATCTCGATCGGCATGCCGTGGCAATCCCAGCCCGGCACGTAGGGCGCATCGAAGCCGGCCATCGTGCGCGACTTGACGACCATGTCCTTCAGGATCTTGTTGACGGCGTGGCCCAGGTGGATGTCGCCGTTGGCATACGGCGGGCCGTCATGCAGCACGAACATCGGCCGGCCCTTGGCGGCCTTGCGAATGCGCTGGTACACCTTCTTGTCCTGCCATTGCTTGACCCAGTTCGGTTCGCGCTTGGCCAGGTCGCCGCGCATCGGGAACGGCGTTTCGGTCATGTTGACCGCGTATTTGCTCGGCGCCTTGCTGGCAGCCTTGTTGGCGGGCTTGGCCTCGCCCTGTTTTACATTGTTGTCGGACATGGTAATTCTTTATGGAGGGATTCGATAAACTGCGTGAGTGTCGCGGGGCGGGCGGCGCTCAAATTCGGTCGGTGGCGGTCACGGCGCCGCTGCGCTCGCGGAAAAAGGTGCGCGCCAGCGCGGCGTCGCGGTCGATCGCCACGGTCAATGTCGCCAGGTCGATGAACTTTTCTTCATCGCGGATCTTTTGCAGGAATTCGACTTTCACGCGCTGGCCATAAAGATTGCCGGCGAAGTCGAAGACATGCACCTCGAGCAGCACCCGGCCGGCGTCTTCCACCGTGGGGCGCACGCCCAGGCTGGCCACGGCGGGCAGCGGCGCGTCGGCGATGCCATGTACCTGCACGATGAAGATGCCGGACAGGGCAGGGCGGTGCGGCACGCGCAGGTTCAGCGTGGGGTAGCCCAGCGTGCGGCCCAGTTTCTGGCCATGGACCACGTGGCCGGAGATCGAATAGGGGTGGCCCAGCAGTTGTTCGGCCTGGCCGAAATCGCCTTCCGCCAGGGCCGAGCGCACTGCCGAGCTGGAAATACGGGTCATGCCGTTCATCACCGTCGCCATCGTCTGCACCTCGAAACCGTAGTGCTGGCCTGCCTCGTGCAGCATCTGCACATTGCCGGCGCGGCGGGCGCCGTAGCAGAAGTCGTCGCCGACCATCAGCCACTTCACGTGCAGGCCATCGACCAGCACGCGCTCGGTGAATTCCTGCGGCGTGAGGCCGGCAAAACTGTCGGAGAAATGTTCGACGATGACGCGGTCGATGCCATTGGCTTCCAGCGAGGCCAGCTTGTCGCGCAGGTTGGCGATGCGTGGCGGCGCCTTCGACAGGTCATTCATCTTTTGGGCAAAGAATTCGCGCGGATGCGGTTCGAACGTCATCACGGCGGCTTCCAGCCCGAGGCGCGACGCGGCGGTGCGGACGTGGGCCAGCAATGCCTGGTGGCCACGGTGGACACCGTCGAAATTGCCGATCGTGAGGGCGCAGGGCGCACGGGACGCTGCGTTGGGGAGTCCGCGAAATACCTTCATGGGGTTGAAATCTTTTGCCTGAACCACTGATTATACGGCGGTTTTACAAATTCACATGGGAAATGCCGCAGTGCACCGTAGCTCTCGGCATTTTCCGGAAATAAAAAAGCG
>DASVVD010000193.1:0-5085 GCA_036386715.1 Pseudoduganella sp. | reverse complement strand
GAATATGGGGAATGGCGGCGACGAGATCCTGCTGGTCGCCGGCCAGGAACGTCGCCAGCACGCCCAGGCCGGCGCCATGGGAAACGCCGTCCAGGATCCCGAGCCCGTAACTGCAGCGCATCCATGGTGCCGGCGCGCCGGGCAGGGCGCGCAACCAGCGGTCCGACTGGAACTCCGCGCGGGGCTCGTCGAAACCCACGAACGGCAGGTTTCCCCAGTCCCCGTTCGCCAGGGCGCCGGCATGGCGCGTCGCCACATCGCGGCTGCAATACAGCCCGAAGGACAGGGTGCCGATACGGCGCGTGACGAGGTCGAGCTGCTCCGGGCGGTAGGGCCGGATCGCAATGTCGGCCTCGCGCCGCGTCAGGCTGTAGGGCCGGTGGGAGGTGACGATTTCCACTTCGACATTCGGATAGGCGTCGTGGAATCGTGCGAACCGCGTGGTCAGGAAATAGGACAGCCATTCGTCCGTGTTGATCCGCACCAGGCCGGACGCGGCATGGGCGTCCTGGCGGTCCCGCGCGCGTTCGACTTCCAGCGCGACCTCGCCCATCTGGCTGGCCAGCGCGAAGATATCGGCGCCAAAGGCGGTGGGAATGCAACCGCCCTGGAAACGCTCGACGAGCTTTTGGCCCACTGCCGCTTCGAGGTCGTCGAGGCGGCGCGACAGCGTTGCCGGACTCACGCCGGCTTTCCTGGCCGCTCCCCGCAACGTTCCCTCTTGTGCGATGAGCAGCAGCAGTCTCAGGTCATCCCAGTTCATGTGTTTCATATTTGAAGCATCATGCCTCGATTTATCCTGTATGCATACATTTTTGTGTATGCGATGATGCGTTCGAAATGTCAACCGACACTCCGGGCGCAGCCGTAACGTGGCCCGCGATCACACAACATCGGCCGCTGCCCGGGCTGCGCACGTGCCGGCAACAGAAAGACAATGCACATGCGTAAATTCGGCGACCGCGTACGGCACGCGCTCCTGTTCGAGGCCGTGGCCCTGGCCATTTTCATTCCGGGATCGGCGGCGGTGTTCGGCCAGCCACTCGAGCACATGGGCGTCATCGGCATCGTGTCGGCCACCATTGCCACGCTGTGGAACTTCGTGTTCAACCTAGGGTTCGACCGCACGATGCGGCGCCTGCGCGGCAGTGTCCACAAGACCATGGCGGTCCGGGTTGCGCATGCGTTCCTGTTCGAGGCGGGGCTGGTGGTGATGCTCATCCCGCTGATCGCCCGGTACCTGGGCATCGGCCTGTGGGCAGCCCTGACGATGGACCTGGCGATCGTCACCTTCTACCTGGTGTACGGATTCCTGTTCAATCTCGCCTACGACCGGCTGTTTCCCGTTGCTCCCGCGGCGGCGAACCTGCATCCGGCGAACAGTTGACCGGCACCGCGTTCCTGCTCATCATTTCTGCGCCAGCGTGCGCTGGAAAACATTACTAGCACATTCCAATTCGTCAAGGCACTGGATTTATTCGTCTTTTCGGCATATAATTGCTGGAAATTTACAACAGATCGTTCCCGCAGCCCTGCCGCTGCACGCTTTTTTCCACGCACCGCGTGGAAGTCATCACCGGGCCCTGCGCCCGCATCCGTTAGTCGTTTGACGCTTTCCAGTCAAATACCCTGGTGCCATGTCCTTGCATGGCATTCGCGTGGTTAAAAGTCCTGAACCCCAGCTTCTTTTAGCACGCACATGACACCCCGGCTTCCAGGCATACCGCCTGCCGGCCCCGCGTGTCCCGCCCTGTTCCGTCGCCTGCGTGCGCTTCTGCGCCGTTGCATCGCCGACGGCCCGGGGTTGCCGATTCCCGTTCGCGCCGATGGCTGCAGGGTTTCATTTCATTCGCGAAATCGAAGGAGCACCACAACGTGGCAAAACAAATCATCATCGACCATGTATTCAAGGTATTCGGCGACCAGCCCGACGAGGCACTGGCGCTGGTGCGCCAGGGGGCCAGCAAGCAGGACATCCTGGCCAGCACGGGCTGCACCATCGGCGTGTTCGACGCCACGTTCACCATCGAAGCGGGGGAGATCTTCGTCATCATGGGCCTGTCCGGTTCGGGCAAGTCGACCATGGTGCGCATGCTCAACCGCCTGATCGAGCCGACCGACGGCCGCATCCTGATCGACGGCAGCGATATCAATACCTTGCCGGACGCGCAGCTGCGCGCGCTGCGCCGCAAGGACATCAGCATGGTGTTCCAGTCGTTCGCGCTGCTGCCGCAGATTTCCGTGCTCGACAACACGGCGTTCGGCATGGAGCTGGCCGGCATGGCCAAGGCCGAGCGCCATGCGCTGGCGCTGCAGGCACTGGAACAGGTCGGCCTCGCCGGCTATGCCGGCAGCTATCCGGACGAACTGTCCGGCGGCATGCAACAGCGCGTGGGGCTGGCTCGCGCGCTGGCCTGCGACCCGTCGATCCTGCTGATGGATGAGGCGTTTTCCGCACTGGACCCGATCATGCGCACGGAAATGCAGTCGGAGCTGCTGCGCCTGCAGCAGGTCAGGCGCCGCACTATCGTCTTCATTTCCCATGACCTCGACGAAGCCATGCGCATCGGCGACCGCGTGGCCATCATGAAGGATGGCCACGTGGTGCAGGTGGGCACGCCGGAGGAAATCCTGCGCAGGCCGGCCAACGACTACGTGCGCAACTTCGTGCGCGGCGTCGATGCCGCGGCCGTCTTCAAGGCCGGCGATATCGCCCGAAAGAGCCAGATCGTGGTGGCGGAATCGCCGACCCGCGGTTCGCGTGCGGCGCTGTCGATGCTGGAGGAGCAGGACCGGGCCTACGCCTATGTCGTCGATCCGAAGCGCCAGTTCCTCGGCGTGGTGTCGGCCGATTCGCTGCGCAGCGCGCTGGAAGGCCATACCGGCCCGCTGGGCCTGCAGCATGCCTACCTGCCGGCGGTGCAGACCATCGATGCCGACGAACCCGTTGCCGGCCTGTTCGGCCAGGTGGCGCAGCTGCCGTATGCCGTGCCGGTGGTGGCCAACGACGGCAGCTTCCGCGGCGCCATCAGCAAGACCACATTGCTCAAGTTCCTCGACCGCGATACGCCGCCCATTGCCGAACCCCAGGCACAGAAAGGACAAGCATGAATCCGAATTCCGTTACGCCCCCTGAAATGGCCGCCGAACACGCTGCCCGGATCAACCCGTGGCTGCCGGCCCCGCCGGGCGACACGTCCTGGCTCGATGCCGCCGGGCCGGCCGCCGCCCCCGCGCATGCCGGCGGCTCGCCGCTGGCGCAACTGCTCGATGGCTCGCTGCCGCTGCAAGCCTGGATCAACGACGGCCTGGGCTGGGTGGTCGCGCATTGCCGGCCGTTCTTCCAGGCCGTGCGCGTGCCGATCGACGCCACGCTGACCGGCGTGGGCGATGTGCTGCTGGCCGCGCCGTCGGCCGTGGTGATCGCCATCATCGGCCTGCTGGCCTGGCAGTTCACCAGCCGCGCGCTGGCCATCGGTGCCGTGCTGGCGCTGCTGGTCGTGTCGATGCTGGGGGTCTGGCCGGAGGCGATGATCACCCTGTCGCTGGTGCTGACATCGCTGGCCTTCTGCCTGGCCATCGGCCTGCCGCTGGGGATCTTCCTGGCCAGCAGCGACCGCGCGCAGAATATCCTGCGCCCGCTGCTCGATGCCATGCAGACCACGCCCGCCTTCGTGTACCTGGTGCCGGTGGTCATGCTGTTCGGGATCGGCAATGCGCCCGGCGTGATCGTGACCATCATCTTCGCGCTGCCGCCGCTGGTGCGCCTGACCAACCTGGGCATCCGCCAGGTGCGCCCCGACCTCATCGAAGCGGCGCGCGCCTATGGCGCCTCGCCGTGGCAGTTGCTGAGTCGCGTGCAGTTCCCGCTGGCCATGCCGTCCATCATGGCCGGCATCAACCAGTCGCTGATGCTGTCGCTGTCGATGGTGGTGATCGCCTCGATGATCGCGGTCGGTGGCCTGGGCCAGATGGTGTTGCGCGGTATCGGCCGCCTGGACATGGGCCTGGCCACCGTGGGCGGCCTGGGTATCGTGCTGCTGGCCATCACGCTGGACCGCCTGACGCAGGCCATGGGGCAGCCGCGCCGCGGCGTGCGCCACTGGTACCAGACCGGCCCGGCCGGCTTCATCGTGCGCCTCGCCGGTTGCCGCACGGCGCGGGGCAATCCGCAACGCGGCGAAACAGCCGCGCCGGTTTCCGCCCATTGAAACTACAACAGCAGGAAAGATCGCCATGCACCATATCGAACATTTCAAGGTCACGTATAAAAAGCAGCGCAAGTTCCAGTGGCTGTCGGCGCTGGCCCTGGCGGCACTCACCCTGACCACCAGCCTGGCGATGGCGCAAGCGCCCGCTGCCGGCCTGCCCGGCAAGGGCATCAAGGTGCAGGCGCTGCAAAGCTCGATCGCCGAGGAAACCTTCCAGACCATGCTGGTCGATGCCGCGCTGGAAAAGCTGGGCTACGAGCCGCAGCCGATCAGGGAAGTCGACTATCCGGCCGCCCACATCGCCATCGCCAATGGCGACGCGACCTTCCTCGCGGTGCACTGGGACCCGCTGCACAAGGACTATTACGACCATGCCGGCGGCGACGCCAAATTGCTGCGCACCGGTCACTACGCCGGCCCGGCCGCGCAGGGCTACCTGATCGACAAGGCAACCGCCGAGAAGTACAAGATCACCAATATCGACCAGCTGCGCAAGCCGGAAGTGGCCAAGCTGTTCGACCATGACGGCGACGGCAAGGCCGACCTGACCGGCTGCAATCCGGGCTGGGGCTGCGAGGCCATGATCGAAAACCACCTGGATGCCTACAAGCTGCGCGCCACGGTCACGCACGTGCAGGGCAGCTATGCGGCGCTGATCGCCGACAGCATCGGCCGCTACCAGCGCGGCGAACCGATCCTGTACTACACGTGGATGCCGTACTGGGTGAGCGGGGTACTGGTGCCGGGCAAGGATGTGGTGTGGCTGCAGGTGCCGTTCTCGTCGAATCCGGAGAAGGCCGATACGCGCCTGGAAGATGGCAGCGACTACGGTTTTGCCGTCAACACCACGCGCATCGTCGTGAACCGCGCCTGG
>DASVVD010000192.1:0-4733 GCA_036386715.1 Pseudoduganella sp. | reverse complement strand
ACGCCCGACATGATCGATGCCGCGTTCGCGGCCGCCGTCAACGTGCCGGCCACCAAGGCCGGCACGCTGATCTTCACGAAGAACGGCCTGGTCGACGCCGCCGCCATGCAGGCAGCCGGTACCACGCTGCCATTCACGGTGAACCTGCCGATCTTCCCGGACAACGGCGCGGTGCTCAACGTGCCGATCAACCTCACGTTCGACGGCACCACCCAGTACGGCACCGCCACCAGCGAAAAGAATTCCACCCAGGATGGCTATTCGTCCGGCAGCCTGCAGCGCTTCGCGGCCGACGAGAACGGCATCATCCAGGGCCAGTACAGCAACGGCAAGTCGCGCGCGCTGGGCCAGATCGTGCTGGCCGACTTTGCCAGCGTGGACAACCTGACCCCGCTGGGCGGCAATGCCTGGGCCGAGAGCGGCAGTTCCGGCGTGCCGCAGATCGGCGTGCCGAACGCCGGCGGCATGGGACAGCTGCGCGCCTCGTCGGTGGAGTCGTCCAACGTCGACCTGACCGAACAGCTGGTGGACATGATCACCGCCCAGCGCGTCTACCAGGCCAATGCGCAGACGATCAAGACCGAGGATTCGGTGCTGCAGACCCTCATCAACCTGCGTTAAACATTGGCGCAGAACCATTAGGAGAACGTCATGGACCGCCTGATCTATACCGCGATGACCGGCGCCAGGCACATCCTGGACCAGCAGGCCACCACGTCGAACAACCTCGCCAATGCCACCACGGTGGGCTTCCGCGCCCAGCTCGACGCATTCCGCGCCGTGCCCGTGGTCTCCGAGGGCCTGCCGACCCGCACCTTCGTGGTCGACAACACGGTCGGCTCGGATTTCCGCGCCGGGGCGATGGAAACCACCGGCCGCCCGCTCGACGTGGCCATCCGCGGCGAAGGCTGGTTCGCGGTGCAGTCGGCCGATGGCTCCGAGGCCTACACGCGCAACGGCAGCTTCAAGGTCAGCGAGAACGGCCTGCTGCAGACCGCCAGCGGCCTGACCCTGCAGGGCGAGGGCGGCCCGATCTCGATCCCGCCCAATACCACGGTGGCGATCGGCGCCGACGGCACCGTCAGCGGCATCGATGCCAGCCAGCTGCAGGCCGGGCCCACCAACGTGATCGGTCGGCTGAAACTGGTCAATCCCCCCGTGGCCGGCCTGGTGCGCGGCGACGACGGCCTGTTCCGCCAGCAGTCCGGCGAGCCGGCCGCGGCCGCACCCGCGGTGCGCGTGGCCGATGGCGTGCTGGAAAACAGCAACGTCAACCCGGTCGATGCGATGGTCAGCATGATCACGCTGGCAAGATCGTTCGAGACCCAAATGAGCCTGCTGAAGAACGCCGAGAACAACGCCGCGAAAGCCTCCCAGATCCTTGCTTTGAACTGATCCCCGCCGTCGCATAATGCTTTCGTGGATGAAAGCCCTAGCGGGCAGGGAGAAAGCACATGATACGGTCGCTCTGGATTGCCAAGACGGGCATGGAAGCGCAACAGACGCAAATGGATACGGTGGCGAACAACCTCGCCAACGTGAGCACCAACGGGTTCAAGAAATCGCGCGCGGTCTTTGAAGACCTGCTGTACCAGAACGTGCGCCAGCCCGGCGCCAGTTCCTCGCAGCAGACGCAGCTGCCGTCCGGCATGCAGCAGGGTACCGGTGTGCGCCCCGTCGCGATCGAGCGTATCCACACGCAGGGCAATCCGCAGGCCACCGGCAACGACAAGGACCTGATGATCAACGGCAACGGCTTCTTCACCGTGCTGCTGCCCGACGGGACCACCGGCTATACCCGCGACGGTTCGTTCCAGCGCGACAGCAATGGCGCCATGGTCACCTCCAGCGGCTACGCGCTGCAGCCGCCGATCACGATCCCGATCGATGCCGATGAAATCAACGTCGCCAAGGATGGCACCGTGACCGTGCAACTGCCGGGCCAGGCTGCCGCGCAGCAGATCGGCAACCTGCAGCTGGCCTCGTTCATCAATCCCACCGGCCTGGAATCGATCGGCGAGAACCTGTACCTCGAAACCGGCTCGTCCGGCGCGGCGCAGGCCAATGCGCCGGGCAGCAACGGTCTCGGCCAGATCCTGCAGGGCTACGTGGAGGTGTCGAACGTTAACGTGGTCGAGGAAATGGTCAACATGATCCAGACGCAGCGCGCCTACGAGATCAACAGCAAGGCCATCACCACGTCCGACCAGATGCTGCAGCGGCTGTCGCAGCTGTAAGGACCTGTCATGAAGCACATTGTCCGTCTTGCCCCTCTCGTCGTGGCTGCCGCCGCCCTGCTGGCCGGCTGCGCCAGCGAACCGACATCGATCGTGGCCGGCCCGACCACGGCGCGCCCGATCCCGCTGCCCGCCTTGCAGGTGCCGGCCAACGGCGCGATCTACCAGGCGCAGTCGTTCCGGCCGGTGTTCGAGGATCGCCGCGGCCGCATGGTTGGCGATATCATCAATGTCGTCATCACCGAGCGCACCACGGCGAACAAGAACGGCACCAGCTCGGCCACGCGGACCGGCGGCGTGGGGATCGGCATTCCGGGCCCGCTGCAGGGGCGCTTCGGCGCGCGCGTGGCGACATCGACGGACAACAACTATGCCGATACGGCCGCGCAGTCGGCCAGCAACGCCTTCACCGGCACGCTGGGCGTGACGGTGGTGGAAGTGCTGCCGAACGGCAACCTGGTGGTGGCCGGCGAGAAGCAGGTCGCCATGGACAAGGGCACCGAATTCATCCGCATTTCCGGCACGGTGAACCCGGACACGATCGGTGCCGGCAATTCGGTATCGTCCACGGTGATCGCCGATGCGCGCGTGGAATACCGCACCAATACCCACCTGGACCGCACCGAGCTGACGTCGATGGCTTCGCGATTCTTTTTGAGCCTGCTGCCATTCTGACCATGAAAACCCTGCTCACAGCCTTTGCCCTTGCCGTCGGGCTGACGTCGACCCTGCTGGCGCCGGCGGCCCGGGCCGAACGCCTGAAGGACCTGGCCAGCATTGCCGGCGTGCGGGAAAACCAGCTGCTGGGCTACGGCTTGGTGGTGGGCCTGGACGGCAGCGGCGACCAGACCACGCAAACCCCGTTCACCGTGCAGAGCGTGGCGTCGATGCTGCAGCAACTGGGCGTGACGCTGCCTTCCGGTTCGCAACTGCAGCTGCGCAACGTGGCCGCCGTGATGGTCACCACGTCGCTGCCGCCGTTTGCCCAGCCGGGCCAGCAGCTCGACGTGACGGTCTCGTCGCTGGGCAATGCGCGCAGCCTGCGCGGCGGTACCTTGCTGATGACGCCGCTGAAAGGCGCCGACGGCCAGATCTACGGCATGGCACAGGGTAACCTGGTGGTGGGCGGCGTCGGCGCGCAGGCACCGGGCGGCGGCGCCGCCACCGTCGTCAACCACCTGTCGGTCGGGCGCATCAACAATGGCGCCACCGTCGAGCGCGCGGTCGCCACGGCGCTGGGCGAGGGCGGCCAGATCCGCCTGGAGCTGAAACAGGCCGATTTCGCCACCACCAGCCGGGTGGTCACCGCGATCAACAACCGCTTCGGCGCCGGGATTGCCTATGCACTCGACGGCCGCGTGATCCGCGTCACCTCGCCGGCCGCATCGGACCAGCGCGTGGCCTTCATCGGCCAGCTCGAGGAACTCGACGTGCAGCCGGCCGCCCTGGCGGCCAAGGTGATCATGAACGCCCGCACCGGATCGGTGGTGATGAACCAGTCCGTGACATTGCAGGCCTGCGCCGTCTCGCACGGCAACCTGCAGGTCTCGGTCTCGGCCGATACCCAGGTCAGCCAGCCGGGCGCGCTGTCGGGTGGCCAGACGGCCGTCACGCAGCCGGGCAGCGTCGATATCCAGCAGGCACCGGGCAAGGTGCTGCAACTGCAGGCCGGCGCCCAGCTGGCCGACGTGGTGAAGGCACTCAACGCGATCGGCGCTTCGCCGCAGGACCTGCTGGCGATCCTGCAGGCGATGAAGGCATCGGGCGCGCTGCGCGCCGAACTCGAGATCATCTGACCGCCAGCAGGAGCCCGCCATGATCCGCCAGACCAGCACGCCGACCGATCTTTCCGCCAACCTCGCCCTCGACAGCAAGGGCCTGTCGGAGCTGCGCCAGGGCGCCAAGGCCGGTTCGCCCGAGGCGCTGAAGGGCGCCGCCACGCAGTTCGAGGCCATGTTCGTCAACATGATGCTGAAGAGCATGCGCGACGCCACGCCGCAGGAAGGCCTGCTGGACAGCTCGCAGACCAAGATGTTCACCACCATGCTCGACCAGCAGACCAGCCAGAACATCGCCAAGAAGGGCGTGGGGCTGGCGGACGTGCTGGTGCGGCAACTGTCGAAAACGGCGGGACTGAGCGGGATGGAGGCCGGCAGCGGCGTGCAGGGCGATGGCGCGACTGGCCTGCCCGAGGGCGGCTTCACGAAGTCGATGCTCGACGCGGCGAAGCTGCAGCGCTCGATCGATGCGGCCGGCGGCAACAAGGCCATGGACAGCACCGGGGCGGCCGGCACCAGCGCGGCCGGCACCGTGAACCCCAGCACGTCGCGCCATGCCCACGTGCGCGCGTTCGCCGACAAGCTGTCGAGCCACGCCGAGGAAGCCAGCCGCGCCACCGGCATTCCGGCCAAGTTCATGCTGGGCCAGGCCGCGCTGGAAAGCGGCTGGGGCAAGCGCGAGATCAAGGGTGCCGATGGCACCAACAGCAACAACCTC
>DASVVD010000191.1:0-3487 GCA_036386715.1 Pseudoduganella sp. | reverse complement strand
GTCGGCATGCACTTCTTCAATCCGGTGCCGGTGATGCCGCTGGTCGAAGTGATCCGCGGCCCGCAAACCAGCGCCGAAGCGGTGGCTACCACCGTGGCCTACGCCAGCGCCATGGGCAAGACCCCGATCGTGGTGCAGGACTGCCCCGGTTTCCTGGTCAACCGCATCCTGACCGCCTATATCCTCGGCTTCACCGGCCTGATCGCCGATGGCGCCGACTTCGAACAGGTCGACGCGGCGATGGAAGCCTTCGGCTGGCCGATGGGCCCGGCCTACCTGCAGGACGTGATCGGCATGGACACCGCCGCGCACGTGGTCGACATCATCTCGGCCGGCTACCCCGAGCGCATGGGCACCGGCGGCCGGCACGCCGTGCGCCTGATGGCGGAACTGGGCCGTTTCGGGCAGAAGAACGGCATCGGCTTCTACAAATACGAGCCGGACCCGCGCGGCAAGCCGGTCAAGTCGGCAGCCGGCAATACCCACATGCTGCTGGCGGAGCTGCAGCCGAACGGCCGGCGCACCTTCACTCCGCAGGAAATCGTCGAGCGCACCATGCTGCCGATGCTGATCGAAGCCGCCATTTGCGTGGAAAGCGGCGTGGCCGAATCGGCGCAGGAAGTGGACATGGCACTGATCCTGGGCCTGGGCTTCCCGCGCCACATCGGCGGGCCGCTGCGCTACGCCGACCACCTTGGCCTGCGCCAGGTGGTGGCAAGCTGCGAGCGACTCGGTGAAACCAGCCCGCTGTACCGGCCCACGGCGCGCATGCGCGAGATGGCGGCAGCCGGGGACACCTTCTTCTAGGACGGCGATGAACGACACGATGAAAACCATCTATTACACCGGCCACGGTAAGGTGCAACTGGCGGTGGACGTGGGCGGCGATCCTGCCGCGCAAGGGGTGATCCTGCTGCATGGCGGCGGTCAGACCCGCCACTCCTGGGGCAAGGCCGCCCGCGACCTGCTGGCAGCCGGCTACCACGTGCTGTCGGTCGACCTGCGCGGCCATGGCGAAAGCCAGTGGGCGCCGGATGGCGACTATTCCCTCGATGCCTTCGCCGGTGATCTGCGCGCCATCGCCGGCACGCTGCAGCGGCCGCCCGCGCTGGTCGGGGCCTCGCTGGGCGGCGCCACCTCGCTGGTCGTGGCCGGCGAAAGCGCCGACAGCGGCAAAGCCGGCAATGAATCTTTTGCCAGCGCGCTGGTACTCGTCGATGTGGTGCCGCGCATGGAAAAGCAGGGCATGCAACGCATCCGCGATTTCATGACTGGCAATCCGGACGGCTTCGCCAGCCTGGACGAGGTGGCCGAGGCGGTCAGCGCCTACAACCCCACACGCCCCCGCCCCGCCAGCAACGACGGGCTGATGAAGAACCTGCGGCGCGGCGACAACGGCCGCCTGTACTGGCACTGGGACCCGGCCTTCCAGGCGCGGCGGGCCGATCGCGGCAGCGGCAGCATGTTCGACCGCATGGATGCCGCGGCACGGCGCGTGCGCATCCCGACCCTGCTGGTGCGCGGCAAGGCCAGCGAGGTGGTCAGCGCCGCTGGCGCCGCGCACCTGCACGGCCTGATTCCACACGCGGATACCGTCGACGTCGAAGGCGCCGGCCACATGGTCGCCGGCGACAAGAACGATGCCTTCAACAGCGCCGTGATCGGTTTCCTCGATCGCACGCTGCGCCGCCGCGATGCGGCCTGATGGCCGGACCGCGACGCGTCAACAAGCATACGGAGACAACATGACCGAAGCACTGCTGCTGGAACGCCGCGAGGGCGTCGCCATCATCACCCTGAACCAGCCGGCCCGGCGCAATGCGCTGTCGGCCGAACTCTATTGCGGCCTCGAACAGCATATCAGCCGGTTGCAGGACGATCCCGGATGCCGCGCCATCGTGCTCACCGGCGGGAGGCATTTCTGCGCCGGTGGCGAGCTCGATGGCCTGAGCAGCGTGGGCCTGGAAATGCGCGCCGCCATGCGCGTCGGCCACCGCGCGCTGCGCGCCATCGTGGCCGGGCGGATTCCCGTGATCGCCGCCGTCGAGGGCGCCGCGTTCGGAGCCGGCCTGTCGCTGGCCGCCGCCTGCGACTTCATTGTTGCCGACAGCCAGAGCAAGTTCGGCGCCGTGTACGGCAAGGTGGGACTGATGCCCGACTGGGGCGCCCTGTGGACGCTGCCCCAACGGATCGGCCTGCCCCGCGCACGGCGCATGGCCATGTTCGCCGAAGTCATCGGGGGCGCCGAGGCCCATGCCATCGGCCTGGCCGATTTCCTGGCCGAAGATGGCGCCGTGCTGGATACGGCGCTGCAGCGCGCGCAGCAGCTGGCCGCCGCGGCGCCGGGCGCCATCGCCGCCACCAAGGCCTGCCTGGCCCGCGCGCCGCAAAGTCTCGACGCGCTGCTCGACTGGGAGGCCGATACCCAGGCACTGCTGATCGGCTCGGCCGATTTCGCCGAGGGCAGTGCCGCGTTCGTCGGCAAGAGAGCGCCTGCATTCCTGGGGCAGTGACGAAGCGGCGGCGAGATCGCCAGATTCGGTATCGGCGGCTGGCCGGGAGACCAGCCAATTCAAACCAGCAGATGATTATTTGACGACCATGCAATTTGTCCCTTTATTGCGTCCATCGAGTGTCTGTACCGACGACACCGGCAAGTCCTTGCTCAGCCTTCCAGCCCACTGGCGCGGCCTGCCGCTCAATCTGTATCGCAGCGCAGGCCTTTCCGAATGCGGTCCCAGCCATGTCAGCAGCCCGACCCTGCTGCTGTGCGTGAATTGCCATGGCCGCAGCTGGCACCGGCAGCACGGCAGGACCCTGGAACGCAGCGGCGGCCCCGGCATGATCGACCTGTACGACAGCGACTACCAGAGAGAGTGGGCGCGCTGGGATGTCACGCCCGGATACACGATGGGCATGACGCTGACGGCGGAGCTGGTCGAACGGCTGCTTCCCGAGCTGGCCGATTTCGACTTGGCGACGGTGCACGGGCTGCGGGATCCCAAACTGCAGTGGCTGATGCAGGAACTATTCGAGGAAATAAAAACGGGCGCCCAGACCGGCGCCCTGTATGCCGAAAGCCTGTCGTGTGCCTTGCTCGCCCGTCTCGCCACGTGCCATCGCGGTACAAAAATGGCGACTTGCCGTGCTGGCGCGCTTTCGCCTGCCAGCCGGCAGCGCATCGCCGACTTTATCGAGGCCCACCTCGGCGAGGAACTGGGCATCGTGACGCTGGCGCAGCAAGTGAACCTGAGCCCGGATCACTTTGCGCGCTGTTTCAGGATCAGTTTCGGCGTGACGCCGCACCGTTACGTACAGCAACGCCGTATCGCTGCCGCGCAGAGAATGCTGGCGATGACAACGCGCCCGCTTGCAGAGATAGCGCTCGACCTGGGCTTTTACAGCCACACGCATTTCACGCGGATATTTCGCCAGCATACCGGCACGACGCCCAGGCGCGTCCGTTCGGCCTGATGCCGGCCAAATC
>DASVVD010000190.1:0-10945 GCA_036386715.1 Pseudoduganella sp. | reverse complement strand
CCATCGGCCTGTTCGGCACGCCCGGAACCGCATCGCCGTGGATGGTGCAGTTCGGCGGCCACCACCTGGGGCTGAACGTGGCGATCGACGGCAGCCGCGGCGCCATCACGCCGACCCTGACCGGTGCGCAGCCGGCGGTTTTCCAGCGCGATGGCAAGACCGTGCGCGCGCTGGCACAGGAAAACGACAAGGCGTTCGCGCTGCTTGCCGCGCTGACCCCGGCCCAGCGCCGCCAGGCGGTGCTGGACTACAAGGTGGGCGACCTGGTGCTGGGCCCCGGCCACGATGGCGAAACCATCGTGCCGGAAGGCATTCCCGGCACGGCGCTCGATGCGCACCAGAAGGCGCTGCTGCTCGACCTGATCGGCGAATGGGCCGGCATCCTCCATGAGGCTTATGCGGCGGCACGGCTGGAACAGTTGAAAGCGGACCTCGACCGTACATGGTTCGCATGGAGCGGGCCGCAGGCGCACGAGCCGGGCCGCAACGGCGCGGCCTACTACCGCATCCAGGGGCCCCGCGTGATCATCGAATTTTCCCCGCAAGGCACCGGCGGCGATGCCACGATGCACCTCCATACCGTGTATCGCGACCCGACCAGCGCCTACGGCCAGGCACGGACCGCGCCATGACGGCACTGCGCAGGATGCTTTGCGCCGGCATCGCCGCGGCCTGCTGCCTGCCCGTGCATGCCCACCGGCTCGACGAATACCTGCAAGCGGTGACGGTGAATGTCGCCGATGACGGCATCCTGCTGTATGTCCGCCTGCTCCCCGGTATCGCGGTGGCGCCTGCCGTATGGGCCGGCATCGATACCGATGGCAGCGGCGGGCTGTCGGCGGCGGAGCAGGCAGCGCATGCGCGGCAAGTGGTGGCCGATCTCGCGCTGCAGGTCGATGGCCAGCCGGTGACGCCGGCGATCGTCAGCCAGTCCTACCCGGCCTGGGAGGCAGCCAGCCAGGGTCTCGGGCAGATCAGCCTGGTGCTGCAGGCGGGGCCGGCGCCCGGCACCGGGGCCCACCACCTGCACCTGGCATTGACGCACCGCCGCGACATCGCCGTCTATCTCGTCAATGCCCTGTTGCCGATGCATCCAGCCATCACGATCACGGAACAGCGGCACAGCCCGGACCAGGCGGTGTTCGATCTCGGCTTCACGCGGCAGGCGGCGCGCTGAAGGTGGCATATCAACGGATTGGAAGGACTTGCATGCAAACACGACGACAATTCCTGATGGTGGCCGCCGGCGCGGGCGTGCTCCATGCCATCGGTGCCCCTGTGCTGGCCGCCAACGGCGGCCTGGGCAAGCCACGGCGGGCAAGCGCCATCACCGAGGTGTTCGGCGACGGTATCCGCCTGACCGCGGTCGCCATCGAATACGGCCAGTCGTGTTCGATGGTGCCGGGCTGGCAGCGCGCGACTTCCATGTCGAAGGGCGCACGACCACCGCAGTATTTGCCAGCACCTCCGACGATCCGGCGCACCACGCGGCGGCGGGGCGCTTCGTCATCGTCCAGCTGGCGCCCGGCGACCCCGGCGCCGCGCTGGCGCAGCAGGCAGCGGGCAAGCCTGGCGACCGGCCCGGCAAGCCAGGCGGTGGCGGGCCCGGCAATGGCGGGCCGGGCAAAGCGGGCAGCCGGCCGGGCAGTGCCTCCACGCTTTACAGGCCGGCAACGGCAACGGTCGTGCCGCCGGGCGGCGAACCCGTTACCACGAGCGGCGTGCGCAACCTGGTCGTGGACGATTTCCTGCAGCGCGAGTTCCGCGATCCGCAGACCGGTGAAACGCTCAAGTACAACCTGTTCGTGCCGAAGGACTACGACCGCTCGCGCAGTTATCCGCTGGTCCTGTTCATGCACGACGCCGGCGCCACGGGCAGCGTCACCCGTACCACCTTGCTGCAGGGCCTGGGCGCCATTGCCTGGGCGGCACCGGGCGACCAGGCCAGGCGCCCCTGCTTCGTGCTGGCACCGCAGTACGAGGAAACCATTGCCGACGACGACTCGCATACCAGCGGCATGCTCGACACCACGATCAAGCTGGTCAATGCGCTGGCCGGCGACTACGCCATCGACAGGCAGCGGCTGTATGCCACCGGCCAGTCGGGTGGCTGCATGATGTCGATCGCGATGAACATCCAGTACCCGGATTTCTTCGCCGCCTCGTTCCTGGTCGCGGGCCAGTGGGATCCTGCGCTGACAAAACCGCTGGCCCGGCAGAAGTTGTGGATCCTCGTGTCACAGGACGACAGCAAGG
This sequence comes from Pseudoduganella sp., assembly GCA_036386715.1. Classification (GTDB taxonomy): domain Bacteria; phylum Pseudomonadota; class Gammaproteobacteria; order Burkholderiales; family Burkholderiaceae_D; genus Rugamonas. The sequence continues at coordinate 8,689 of DASVVD010000190.1, read as the reverse complement.
CCTGGCCCGGGCAGGAAGCGATCACCAGGGTGCTCGCGCAGGAAGGTGCCCGGATCAGCCGGGCGGTCTGGGACGGCACCTGGAATGCGGCGCAGTACCGCGCCGCATTCGACAGCATCGATGCGCAAGGCAGCCCGGTCAACTACGTGACATTCAAGGCCGGCAGCGTGATACCGCCCGGGCAGTCGGCGCCGGCGCGAGCGGCCACCGCAATACCTGGCGGCTGGCATATTCCATCGAGCCGATTCGTGAATGGATTTTCCGGCAGCACCGGCAGGCGGCCGGCATCACGGCATCCTGAACGGCAGACGGCGGCTACACACTGCCGCAACACTACCCGCATTCGCGGTCAAGAGCGCAAGCAGACCCTCCCGGGAACCGCCATCAGCACGGCGGCAGTCCCAGCCTGTAACGCGCCTCGGCCGTTGTCGCCGGGCGCCTGCCATGGCGCGCACAGAGGTCGGCAGCGATACGCACCAGTTGCGCATTGCCTGTCGCCAGATGGTCACGGTCGATGCGGATATTGTCTTCCAGCCCGGTGCGTACCGCGTCGCCGCCGCGTTCGAGCACCCATTCGATCACGGTGTTCTGGTGGCGGCCGATGCCGGCGGCGGTCCAGGTGGCATTCGGCGCAACGCGCTTCAATACCGTCAGCAGAAAGTCGAGTACCTGCTCGTCGACCGGCAACGCATTCTTGATCCCCATGACGAACTGCACATGAGGACGGTCGTTGATCAATGCCTCATCCATCAGGCGGCGCATGCCGAACAGATGCGAAAGGTCGAAGATCTCGATCTCCGGCAGGATGCGATGTTCCTTCATGCCGGCCGCCAGCTGGTCCACCAGCGCGGGCGCATTCTCATAGATGATGGTCGGGAAGTTGACGGTCCCGGTGGCCAGCGACGCCATGTCCGGCCCGAGGTACAGGGCGGCGCCCCTGGCCGCCTGGTCACGGCCGCGGCCGCCGGTTGAAAACTGCACGATCATGCCGGGGCAATGCTTGCGTATGCCGTCGCGGAGGCTGGCAAACAGCGCCGGGTCGGATGACGAACTCTCGTCCGGATTGCGCACGTGCAGGTGCGCCAGCGTGGCACCCGCCTCGAAGGCTTCATGGGTCGATTCGATCTGCTCGGCCACGGTCACCGGCAGCGCCGGATTGTCTTTCTTGCGTGGTACCGAGCCGGTAATGGCGACGGCGATGACAACGGGATCCATTTGCTCGTTCCTTCCTGATTTGCCCGGTTTGTCCGGTGTGCCCGGTGCCTGCCCCGGGCGACGGGCAGGCGGGCGGCGAGCCAGCGAACCGCCTGCCGGACGGCACTGGACAGTTGGCGGGCGCTGGCGGCAGGCCGGCATCGAAGCGTGAGCATAGCGCAGCCCCCGGGGCACACGAATCAGGCGTACACACAAATCCGCATTTTTGTGCGCCTATCGCGCAATGTGCGCGATAGGCGCATGACCACTGCAGCCAGGCCATTGAGCGATGCACCGGTGCGAACTACGATGCGTAGCAGAAGCCGACAGGTCACGCTGATCGCAGCCGCGCCGATACCAAAGACAAATCACGGAGACACGATGAAAACCACAATCGCCAGCGCGCTTGCGCTGACCGCCTGCGCCAGCCTGGCGCAGGCCCAGTCCGGCGTTACGCTGTACGGAAATTTCGACGAGTACATCGGCTATATCCACAGCAGCAACGGCAGCCACATCACCGGCCTGAACGACGGCGCCATCCTGCGCAGCCGCCTCGGCGTACGCGGCAGCGAAGCCCTGGGCAATGGCTACGAGATCAAATACGTCCTGGAGACCGGTCTCGCCGCGGATACCGGCGCCGCGGCGGACAGCTCGCGCCTGTTCGACCGCCAGGCCTGGATCGGCGTGAACGCCCCGTTCGGCGAAATCCGCGTGGGCCGGCAGAATACCGAGATCTTCGCTACCGGTGGTGCGATCGACTATACCGACCGCACCACGTTCGGCTCCGTCATCAATACTTTCGGCATACCGTCACGCTACGACAACGATATCTCCTACCGGTCGCCGCGCATCGGCGGCCTGCTGCTGTCGCTGCACTATGCGCTGGCCGAAAGCGGCAACGCCACGCGCGGCAACAGTCCGGTGGTCCAGGCAGCGCTCGATTATGAAAACGGGCCCTGGCGGCTCGGCTATACCGGCCTGCAGGCCAGCCCGAACTCGGTCACGGCCACCGTGCATGAAAAGGTGAACTACCACCACCTGTATGGCAACTACAAATATTCGGCCGGCACGCTGTACCTGGCATTCGTGCGCAGCAACAATTCGACCGCCAATGCCAATGGCAACAACGCGGGCACCATCCTGAGCAATATCAGCGTACCGAACAATTACTTCGCCGGCACCGACCCGAACGCGGAACGCTACTACAACATCTGGCAGGTCTCGGCCGATTATCGCGTCACGCCCGCGCTGCGCGTGGGTGCCCTGTACGGCAGGATGAACGATACCAGCGGCGGCAATGCCGGTGCGCGCGGCGCCAACGCGGGGGCGTATTACACAGTATCGAAACGCACGACCCTGTACAGCTTCTTCAGCTACCTGAAGAACGAAGAGAACGCGGGCTTCCGCTTCAGCAGCTCGGCCGGGCCGTCGGCCAACCTGGCCGGCGACGCCATCAACGGCAGGTCGCTGACCGGTGTCCAGCTGGGCATCCTGCACCGCTTCTGATCCCCCTACCGCATGGTCCAAAGCATGAAAATCCTGATACTGCACGGCATTAACCTGAACATGTTCGGCAAGCGCGATCCGCGGCAATACGGAACGACGACTTTGGCCGAGATCGACCGGCAGCTGGCAGTCCTGGGCCCGCAGCTGGGCAGCGCGATCGACACCTTCCAGACCAACTGCGAAGGGGCGATGTGCGAACGGATCCATGCGGCGCATGGCGAAGGGGTCGACGCCGTGGTGATCAATGCCGGCGCCTGGACGCACTACAGCTACGGCATCCGCGATGCACTGGCCATCCTCGCGGTGCCGATCGTGGAGGTCCACATGTCCAACATCCATGCCCGCGAGCCGTTCCGGCACACATCGGTGTTCGCGGACATCGCCCGGGGGCAGATCAGCGGCTTCGGCGTGGACAGCTACCTGCTCGGGCTGCGCGCCGCGGTCGCGGCGGTACAGGCCGACCCGGGGTAGCATAGCGCGTCGACTTCAGGGAAAGTAAAGGCATGTCCGGCATTTTTGCCATCATCAGCCCCATCTACGTTGCCATCCTGGCCGGCTATATCGCAACGCGCAGCGGGATGTTCAGCAAGGCGGACATGCCGGTGTTCGGCGCCTTCGTCATGAATTTCGCGCTGCCGGCGCTGGTCTTCAATGCCGTTGCGCAGCGGCCCATTGCCGATGTGCTCAACGCCGGCTACCTTGCCGCCTACCTGTGCGGCTCCCTGCTGATGCTGGCGCTGGGTTTTCTCGGCGCCCGTTGCCTGGGCGGCCAGGACCATGTCGGCGCCACCATCGCGGCGATGGGCGTGGCCTGTTCCAACAGCGGCTATATCGGCCTGCCGATCCTGCTGCTCACCCTGCCGGGAGTGGCCAGCGTGGCCCTGGCCATGAACCTGGTCATCGAGAACATGATCATGATCCCGCTGCTGCTGATGATGGCCGAGAGTGGCCGCCAGGGGAGCGGCCCGGCTCACCGCGTGTTGTTGCGGACGCTGGCCCGGGTGGCGCGCATGCCGCTGGTCCTGGGCCTGCTTGGCGGACTGGCCGTCAGCCTGCTGGACTGGACCCTGCCGGCGGCGCTGGCGCGCACCGTGGCCCTGTTCGGCCAGGCCACGGGGGCGCTGTCCCTGTTCGTTATCGGCGGCACCCTGGTTGGCCTGCCCTTGCGTGGCCTGGGGCCGGCGGTCCTGCCGATCGCCATCGGCAAGCTGGTCGGCCATCCGCTGGCCGTGCTGCTCGCCGCGAGCGTGCTGCCCTGGCTGGGCATGGCGCCCGTCGCGCCTTCGCTGCTGGCGGCCGGCATCCTGCTGGCCGCGGTTCCCATGCTCGGCATCTACCCCATCCTGTCCCAGGCCTACGGACTGGCCGAACGCAGCGCCGCGGCGCTGCTGGTCACCACGGTACTGTCCTTCGTGACACTGAGTATGGCGTTATGGCTGATGCACGACCGCTTCTAGGACGGTGGCGTTCCATGTCCGGCGGTGCCACTCAGGCCCGAGGCGCGGGGACGCCGTAGATGCCTGAACACGCACATCGCCATGGATGCGTCCCTGGCGCCACGCCGGAGCGGGACGCGAATCGCAGCACAGGTCTGCGCTCCCATGGCGGGCAACACCGCTACGGTTTCGCCAGGCGTGCCGCGGTGACCAGGCCATCGAGCCATTCCTGGTGGCCGTTGATCATCGGATCCGGTTTCGCGATGGCCAGCTCCGCGGCCGGTTTGCCCTTCTGCGTTTCCTGCGTCAGGATGCGCGCACGGCCGCCAGGCAGGTCGCGATTCTACCCGGCACGCCAGGCCGGATCGTGTCGGCCCAGGCCAGCATGCTGGATGGCGGTGCCGTCCGGTCCATACCAGAACAGCGCTACATGCCCTGCTGCGATCGTGCCTACGCCCTGATCAAGCGCCGACGGCAGGCCGCGGGCCAGTGACCACCACGGCGGGTGCCTGTGGACCGGCCGTTTTTTTATCGTGGCGTCCCATGTTTTCCCCGCCCGGCTCTCATTACCACGGCTTCTGGGTGGCAAAGAAGCGCAGCCAGAAGTCGGTGCGCGCCGGCGTGGCGATCGCCATGGCCCCCCACCCTTCCCCCAGGCGCATCACCGACGGCACGCCGGCATCATGGGCAGGCCACTCCGGCAGGCCGGCGCCGTTCGGGTTGCCGGTCTTGACGATGTTTGCCCAGTACGACGACATCGTGTCCGCGATCCGCCGGTCCTCGTCGGTCCATGGCCGGTCGGTCGCGTACAGGTTGCCGAGTACATAGTTGATTTCCGCGCCATGATAAGCCCCCCGCATCGGCGCATCCGGGCCTGGCGGCGCGTGATTCCAGAAATAGGTGTAGACCGGCTGCCCCGAGCCTTTCGCCCATTCGCGCGCCCACGACCACGTCGAAACGCGGGAATTGTCGCGTGCCGCCTCGCTGCTGGCCAGCGCAGCCTCGTCGTCATTTTCCGCCGGATAGAGCCGCAGGAACTCGCCGGCCAGGGCGCCGAACCTGGCGTGTGCGCCTTGCCGGAAGGCGTCGAGCGTGACGTTCACCTGTGGCGATCCGGCGCGCGGCGGCCCGGTGCGTGCGCGCAGGGCCGCGAACGCGGTGTCCGGCACCGCCCCGGTTTCATCGCGGTTGCTGCCGGCAATGAAAACCACCTTGTTCTGCGCGCGGGCCGCCAGCGTCGCCTCATAGGTTCGGGGGACTACCCAGCCGTCGAGCACCGGCCTGAATAACGGCGGTTTCGCAGTGCTCAGCGTATCGATGTCCTGGTCGACCGCACTGCTGCCTTCGATCACGTTCTGCCAGGGCATTGCGCGCAGCGCAGCCAGATCGCGCGTGCCCTTGGCCTCGACAAAGCGCGCGCCGGCTTCCTCGGCCGGCTTCAACCGCCGGTACGACACCGAGAGGTAACGCAACTCCGGGTCGCGCGGGTCGCGCGCATGGCTTTCCGCGATGGCATGCTGAAACAGCCCCTGGGCAAGCGGCGACACCGCCAGAAAGCCGACCGATCCTGCCCCCGCCGACTCGCCGGCGATCGTGACGCGCCGCGGGTCGCCGCCGAACGCGGCGATATTGCGCCGCACCCATTGCAGGACCGCGATGTCGTCGAGCAGGCCGTAGTTGCCGGAGGCGCGGTGACCCGACTCGCGGCCGGATTCGCTGCTCAGCTCCGGTGTCGAGAGAAAACCCAGGGCGCCCAGGCGATAATTGAATGTGACCACGACAACGCCCTTCCGTGCCAGCCCCTCGCCATCGAACAGCGCGTTCGATCCGCTACCGTTGAGGAAACCGCCTGGGTAGATCCACACCAGCACTGGCCGGGGCTCGTCCCCGGGACTGGCCGCGCTCCAGATATTCAGTGCCAGGCAGTCCTCGCTCATGTCTTGCACCGGCATGTCGGCATCGGCAGGCTGTGGACAGGCATGGCCGAAGCGATCGGCCTTGCGCACGCCTTGCCAGGCAGGCGCCGGTGCCGGCGGCCGCCAGCGCAGCACCCCCACCGGTGGCGCCGCATAGGGAATGCCTTTATAGACCGCCACCGCCGGGTCGCGGCCGGGCACACCGGTTACCAGGCCCGTCTCCGTCGGCACCGCCCTGGCGTAGTGTTCTCCTGCCGGCTTGCTGGAGATACCGACCAGATCTCCAGCGGCGAGGACATGGCCCTGCATTGCCGCGACGGCCGCGTCGAATGTCAGCGAAGGCTGGGCGGCCAGCCTGGTATCGAGCGCGAAGACCTGGAAATGGTAGGGCTGCGGCGCGGCCGTGTGGGTATGCGGTCCCGCATAACCCTGGCCCAAGCCGTGCACGTTCGGCCCGTAGCTTGCACCGGCCGGTAACGCGCCGATCCCGGCAGCCAGGGCCGTGGCATCGGCAGGCAGGTTGACCGCCGTGAAATGGATCGACGTGGCGGCAGCGTGCCCGCCGGTGCGGGGATCGCCCTGCACGATCACCGCATACGATACCGTTCCGCGCGGCCCGGGCGACCAGCGCAGGCCGGGAAAACGGTTGGCGCCGTATTGCGTGTGATCAGGCGGAATGCCCTCGCCATGCCCGAAAGCCGGGCTTGTCACGGTGAGCGGCTCCGGCGAGACCGCCTTCAATACCGCAATCGCAAGGTCGGGCACATGCCCGACATCGGGCGCACTTCGCGCCATGGCGGTGAGCGGGAGAGTCGCCGCCAGCAGGATCGCCGGCATGCGTGTCAGCGTTTTGCTACCCATCTGTGTTTCCTCCAGGTGAACCATGCGCCGTGGCGGTTCCTCGGCTGTGCCAGCCGCCGCGGAACCGTGACCATTACAGCTTCATCCGCAGCCCGATCGTGAAGTAGCGGCCGATCGGATCGTCACCCTGGGCAAAACCGCTGAACGTGCCGACCGCGCCGTTGCCCGGAATGAAGGCCACCGTCGGCGGTTGCCGGTTGAACAGGTTCTGCACATTGAAGTAGACCTGCCCCGTGTGCCCGGCACCGAAACGGAGGTTCCAGGCCAGGTTGAGGTTCGTGTACGCCACCGACGACGCATCCGCCGAAGACACCACCTGCGTCGGATCGCCCGTGTAGCTCAGCCGGCTGCGCCACCGCTCGCTGACATCGACCGACAGGTCGCGCACCTTGTAGTTGACGAAGAATGTGCCGCGCACTTTCGCGCTGGCCTGCAGCCCGTTCGCGCCGTACGCCACGCCGCCCATGTCGATGGTCTGCACACCCGGCGTTTCATAGATGATGTGCGGCTGGTAGGTCGTCAACAGGCGCAGGCCGAGCGGATTGCCGAGCATCTTCATGCGGTAGTTGGCCTCGAAATCGAAGCCCCTGGTCTTCATGCTGCCGATATTGATGACGGTGTTGGTGTACGACGTGACGGCGTTGGCCGCACTCGTGTTGGCGAAACCGAGCGGCCGGGTTTGCAGGGCGCAGTAAGGCGAGGTGCCACCACTGGCATAGCACGCGGCCTGGATCGACGGGTTGGTGCCCTGGATGTTGGTGATCGCATCGAGCACCTTGATGTTGAAGTAATCGAGCGAGGCACTGAAGCCGGGAACCAGCTTCGGCTTGACCACGAAGCCGAGCGCGAAGGTCTTGCCGACTTCCGGTTTCAGGTCGGGATTGCCGCTGACGGTGACCGGCACGGTGGGGCTGAGCCCGGTCAGCAGGTCCGTGTACGATCCCGCATTGGTGGTGCCGGTCTGGAACAGGTCATTCAGGTTCGGCGCGCGGATGTCGCGCGAATAGCTGGTGCGCAGCTTGACTTCGTCGCCGATATCCCAGTCGACGCCGGCCTTGTAGGTCCAGGCGCTGCCGCTGGTGTCGTAGTTGGTGAAGCGGCCCGCCAGGTTCAGGTGCAGGTCCCTGGCGAAGGCGGCGTTCTTCAGCAGCGGCATGTCCATTTCAGCGGCCGCTTCCTTCACGGTTTGCGACACTTTCGAGCGCGGCGCGATCGTCGCATCGGCATACAGGAAGGTCGCGGCATTGCAGTTGTAGGTGATGCCCGTGCAGTCGGCCTTGTCGGTCGGCATGGCATTGCTCGTGACGGCGTAGGTCTGCCGCCGCAATTGTCCCGTCACGGCGACATCCACCGGCCCTGCCCAGGTCGAGAACGGCGAGCCCGAGAGGGTGCCCTCCACGTCATTGAGCGTGTTCTCCACCGCGAACGACGTGGCCTGCGTGATGTAGGCAAGCGCCTGCTGGCTGACCGCGGTCGGGCCGAGGATATTGAGCGGCACGCAGTTCGCATACGCACTGGACGCCAGCGAGGCGCGGCAGACGACCTGGCCGGTCGCGGGATTGACGACCGCGTCGAGGGCCGCGGCCAGGCGCTGGTTGTTCCAGTTATTGTCGTTGCGCGTAGACAGTTTCGCCTTCGACGTGGTGCCGGACACGTCCCATTTCCAGCCGTTGCCAAGTTCGCCATTGAGGCCACCGTTGAAGAAGTACTGCTGGCTCTTGCCGGCAGTGTTGATCCGCGGCGTGTCGGCGAACACCCGCGCGACATTGAAGCTGG
>DASVVD010000189.1:0-4727 GCA_036386715.1 Pseudoduganella sp. | reverse complement strand
GTTCCGGCTGGCGATCCGGTGCGCATGGTAGGGCGCTTCGGTTGTGTCGTCGGGCGGGGCACGGGCACTGCCTTGATGGCAGTTTGTATCTGATGACCTGTAGGCGGTCTTTAATGCCGAGCGGCAACGTAGCGTATATGTGGACTATACCGGCGTCCACAAGCTTTGTCTTTAGTTTCCTATAGAAAAAATCTTGATGAGCAACAGGTTTTGCAACTGATAATTCCGGTCTGTCTATATCAATTTGCAAGTATTGTTCCCCGCCATATTTCCGGCGGCGCCGGCAGTCACGGCGTGCCCCGGCGGTACAGGCGGAACCGTTCGCTGCGATCGCTCACGCGGCGGCCTTCCCACAGCAGCTTCCAGTTGCCGGGCGGGTCGCTGCGCACGCCGCGCGTGTAGTCCTGCCACAGCAGGAAATGACAATACGGGTGATCCACGCGATTGAACGGCAGCTTGCCGAAATACGCGAACGACGCGCGTTGCGCCGGGCCGGCATTGCTGGTGACGCAGTCCGTCTCCGGCGGCAGCACGGCGGCAGCCTGGCGTGCCACGGTGGCATAGCTTTTGTTGTAATTGGTCAGCGGCAGGAACAGCGTCATCCACAGGATCCAGATCAGGATCACGCCCCCCGAGGACAGCACCACGGCGCGCCACAGTACCGAGGGCCGGCGCGAGACACGCCAGTGTACCAGCAGGAACCAGCCCAGTGTGGCGGCGGCGGCCACGACAGTCGCCAGCCAGTGCGCTTCCGGCACATAGCCGGGTATCAGGCGCAGCACGTTGTGGGCCGGCTTGGGAGGCCAGCCGGTCAGCTGGGCATACCAGAACAGCCACAGCACCGCCGCGCACAGCGTCAGCACCATGACCGAGAACCAGTCGATCGCGTTGATCGCGCCGCGCTGCACCGTCAGCAGGCCGAACGCGGCCATGATCGCCAGCGGCGGGATCAGCATCAGCAGCTGGGCGTGTTCGGGGGCCGGGTGCATCAGCAGCATCACGATCGCGATGATGACGAAGGTGGTGGGCACCACGATGTGCAGCAGGTTGTTCTGCCGGCGCCATGCATAGGCCGCCCACAGCGCGAACGGCCAGGCGGGCCAGAAGAACCACACGCCGTCGCGGAAGAAAATCTGCAGCGGGCGCAGGCTCGGCAGTGCGAGCTGGGCCATGTTCCAGGTGTTCCAGGCCGCCAGCGGCGCCTCGCCGTACGGCTGCATGGCGAAGGCCGGCACCAGCCACGGCAGCGTGACGGCAGCCGCCACGCCGAGCGAGGCCAGCAAATGCGGCAGCGCCTGGCGGGCCGGGATCGCCAGGAAACGCGTGCAGGTGAACAGGGCAACGAGCACGAAAGCCGGCGGCACCCAGCCGCGCGTCAGCGTCATCAGGCCCAGTGCCAGGCCGATCAGCGCGGCGTTGCGCCAGCACGGCTTCTCCATGTAGCGCACCGAGCGGTACAGGGTCAGCGCCAGCAGTGCCGTCAGCAACGGCTCGGAGGTGGTTTCGTGGCTGTGCTGCAGGAAGCCCAGGCAGCCGAGGTAGATCAGCAGTGCGGCATCGGCCAGCGTGCGGCCGAAGTCGTCCGGCTCGGGCTGGCCGCCGAAGGCCAGGCGCAGCGGCTGCGCCTCGGGCCGCCGGCCCAGGTTGAAGGTGGCATACCACAGCGACAATGCGCCCAGCAGGAACACGCTGATGGTGGCGATGCGCGCGGCCAGCACGTCGCCGAACAGGCCGCCGAACAGCTTGATGCACAATGCGCCCAGCCAGAACATCAGCGGGCCTTCCTCGGGCATCGACATGCCGGCAATGTTCGGCCACAGCCAGTCCTGCCAGGTGCCGTGCGCCATTGTCCACATCAGGCCGAAGCTGGCGGCATCGTCGTTCTTCCACGGTTCGCGTCCGATCACGCCCGGCAGGATATACAGCATGGCCAGGGCAAACAGCGCCCAGCGGGGCAGGGCAAGGACGGCGGAGGCGGGAAGGCGGACTGGCTTCATTAATCGGTCGTGCTGACGTTGGAAACAGGAGTATCGGTGATAACAATAAAAAAAGGCAGCCGCAGCTGCCTTTTTTCGTGCACAGGGCAATTAGCCTTGCGAGACGGCGGTCTTGGAACCGACTTTGCCGAACTTCTGGCGGAACTTTTCCACGCGACCGGCGGTATCGACGATCTTGTGCTGGCCCGTGAAGAACGGGTGCGATTCCGACGAGACTTCGATCTTGACCAGCGGGTATTCTTTACCGTCGAGGGTAATCTTGTCGCGGGTATTGATCGTCGAACGGGTCACGAACTTGAAGTCGCACGACAGGTCGTGGAACACAACTTCGCGGTAATCTGGATGGGTATCGATTTTCATGATGCTTCTTTCTAAAAGTTGGTAGCCAAACAGCACTTCGTCGGTCAAACCGCTTCGCGACCCGATTGCCGATCACTTGCCTGGGTTAAAAACAGCCGAGGATTATACCCGAAAACTCTGGACAGCTTGACGTTTCGAGGCAATAAAAAAAACCCGGGACAGTCCCCTGTTTAGAGGCAATATTTCCTCTAAACAGGGGACTGTCCCGGGTTTCCGGGCCGGACCCTGGTCCGGCCGCGGCGTTAGCCGCCGCGGTGAAGCAGGGATTTCGTGGAGCGCAGCTCTGCGCCTGCGGAACGGCTTGGCCCTGCAGGGCCAAGTTTCTCGCGCGCCACTTGTCCTTGCTTTAGCCGCCGCGCCGCATCATGTCGAAGAACTCGGTGTTGGTCTTCGTGGCGCGCATCTTGTCGAGGATGAACTCCATCGCTTCGATCTCGTCCATCGAGTACAGCAGCTTGCGCAGGATCCAGATCTTCTGCAGTTCGTTCGGCTTGATCAGCAGTTCTTCGCGGCGGGTGCCCGATTTGTTCAGGTTGATCGACGGGTAGACGCGCTTTTCGGCCAGGCGGCGCTCGAGGTGCACTTCCATGTTGCCGGTGCCCTTGAATTCCTCGTAGATCACATCGTCCATGCGCGAGCCGGTTTCGATCAGGGCGGTGGCGATGATCGTCAGCGAGCCGCCTTCCTCGATATTGCGGGCGGCGCCGAAGAAGCGTTTCGGGCGCTGCAGCGCGTTGGCGTCCACACCGCCGGTCAGCACCTTGCCCGAGGCCGGGATCACGGTGTTGTAGGCGCGGGCCAGGCGGGTGATCGAGTCCAGCAGGATGACCACATCCTTCTTCATCTCGACCAGGCGCTTGGCCTTTTCCATCACCATCTCGGCAACCTGCACGTGGCGGGTGGCGGGCTCGTCGAACGTGGAGGCAACCACTTCGCCGCGCACCGAGCGCTGCATTTCCGTCACTTCTTCCGGGCGTTCGTCGATCAGCAGCACGATCAGCGTCACATCCGGGTGATTGGCCGTGATGGCGTGGGCGATATGCTGCAGCATCACCGATTTGCCGGACTTCGGCGACGCCACCAGCAGGCCGCGCTGGCCCTTGCCGATCGGTGCGATCAGGTCGACGATACGGCCGGTGATGTTCTCGGCGCCGTTCATCTCGCGCTCGAGGCGCAGCGGCTCGTTCGGGTGCAGCGGCGTCAGGTTTTCAAACAGGATGCGGTGCTTCGAGGCTTCCGGCGATTCGCCGTTGACCTTGTCCACCTTGACCAGTGCAAAGTAGCGTTCGCCATCTTTCGGCGTGCGCACTTCGCCTTCGATCGAGTCGCCCGTATGCAGGTTGAAGCGCCGGATTTGCGACGGCGAGATATAGATGTCGTCGGTCGACGCCATGTAGCTGGCGTCCGGCGAGCGCAGGAAGCCGAAGCCGTCCGGCAGCACTTCCAGGGCGCCATCGCCGAAGATCTGCTCGCCGGACTTGGCGCGCTTCTTCAGGATAGCGAACATGAGCTCCTGCTTGCGCAGGCGGGCCGCATTGTCGATATCCAGACTGATGGCCATTTCCAGCAACGCCGAAACGTGCATAGCCTTTAATTCAGATAGATGCATAGGTGTTTGAGTGTCCCGTGACGGGAAAGTAAGGTAGGGGAGGGAACTGCGTGGACTATAAGTTTCTCGGGGGGCGGATGCCTCGGTCCCGGCCAGGCAGGTGGTGCTGCGGGCGCAGCACCACCTATATTACTCAAATATTGCTGTCGATGAAAGAGGTCAGTTGGCCTTTTGCCATTGCGCCTACTTTTTGGGCAGCCGGTACGCCATTCTTGAACAGGATCAGCGTCGGAATGCCACGAATGCCGAACTTGCCCGGCACGGTCTGGTTCGAGTCCACGTCCAGCTTGGCGATCGTCAGCTTGCCGTCATATTCCTTGGCGACTTCTTCCAGGATCGGGGCGATGCTCTTGCATGGACCGCACCACTCGGCCCAGAAGTCCACCAGCACGGGGCGGTCGGATTTCAGCACGTCGGCTTCGAACGACGCGTCGGTAATGTGTTTGATGTTTTCGCTCATGTTGTTTTCCCCTTTCGGGATCAGATTAAGTTCGCCTGGCGCGCCGGTGTTCATGCTTGGTAACTACGCAGTATGGATGACTGCCCCGTTGCCTGCCAGCCCATTACAGCGGAGATGGAGACCTTGCGCGCGAATTCAATGTCAAGTATTCAAGTCAAGTATTCAAACTCAAGTATTCAAACTCAAGTATTGAAGTCAGTGACCAGCTCGATTAATGAGCCTTGCAAGAAAGAATCAGGCGGGGATGGAACAAATAATAACCTATTTTCCGTCGCCGTGTACCGGCGCCGCCCTGCCGCCG
>DASVVD010000188.1:0-8042 GCA_036386715.1 Pseudoduganella sp. | reverse complement strand
TGCTGGCGCTGGGCCAGGAAGAAGCCGCGCTGACCCAGATGGAGGAAGCAGCCAGGCTGGAACCGGGCAATGGCGTCAACCAGTACAACCTCGGCCTTGTTTACCTGCGCCGGAAAAACTTCGAGAAGGCCCGCGATGCGGCAAAGCTTGCCTATGAACTGGGCATCCCGCTGCCGGGCCTGAAGAACAAGCTGGCGGCTGCCGGCCAGTGGAAGGAATCAGGCACCAATGAGGAAAAAGCGAGGCAGGAATGAGGCGGGAATGAACCGGCAGCCGGCCCATAAGGCCAGTTGCCTACCTGATGCCGTGGTGCGCCATCAGGTCATACAGCGTGGGCCGGCTCACGCCGAGCATCTCGGCCGCCTTTGCGATGTTTCCGCTCGAGCGCGCAAGCGCCTTCACCATGACTTTGTATTCGGCGGCATCGCGCGCCGTCCGCAGGTCGATGTTTTCATCGGCCACGGCCGCCTCCGGCAAGCCAAGATCGGCCGTGGTGATCTGCGCCGTTTCCGCCATGATGACGGCTCGCTTGATGCAGTTCTCCATTTCCCGCACGTTTCCCGGCCAGGCGTAGGATTCGATGGCCAGCAGCGCATCGGGACTGAAGTGCATCGTGGCCCGCCCTTCGCTGGCGCAGAAGCGGCTCTTGAAGTGCTGCGCCAGCAGGACGGCATCGCCCACCCGCTCGCGCAGCGATGGAATGATGAGCACGATCTCGCTGAGCCGGTAGAACAGGTCTTCACGAAACGTCCCCTCATTGACCAGGCCCTTCAGGTTGCGGTGGGTGGCGCAAACGATGCGGACATCGATCGGGATCTCCACACGCCCACCCACGCGTTCGATCACACGCTCCTGCAGGAAGCGCAGCAACTTGGCCTGCAGTGCCATCGCCATGTCGCCGATTTCGTCGAGGAAGAACGTGCCGCCCTGCGCCGTCTCGATCTTGCCGGGTGTTTGCCGGACTGCGCCCGTAAATGCGCCTTTTTCGTATCCGAACAACTCGCTTTCCAGCAGGTGTTCCGGAATCGCAGCGCAGTTGATGGCCACGAATCGCTTGTCGTGCCGTGCCGACGTCCGGTGCAGGCCCCGTGCGATCAGTTCCTTGCCGCTACCGGAAGCGCCCAGCAGCAGCACCGTCGCCGAGGATGGCGCAACCTTCTCCACGCTGCGGCAAACCTTCAGCATGCCCGGATCGCGGCTGATGATGCCCGACAGTGGCGAATCGGTTTCGGTCTGCAGCATGCGGCGATTGTCCAGCTGGACCCCGTAAAGGAAGAAGGCCCGCTCGATCACCAGCCGCAGCAAGTCCGCGTCAAGCGGTTTCTGGTGAAAATCATAGGCACCCATTGCAATGGCCTTGAGTACGTTGACGCGATCGCGGTTCCCCGACAGCACGACGATCTTCGTATCGGGAGCGATCGCCAGGATCTGCTGCAGCAGCGCCAGACCCTCACTGGCGCCATCGGCATCCGGCGGCAGGCCAAGGTCCATCGTCACCACGGTCGGCTGGTGCCGGCGCAGCAGGGTCAACGCCGTTTCGCGGTCGGCTGCAGCCAGCACGTCATATTCGTCGAGGCTCCAGCGCAGCTGTCTTTGCAGTCCCGTATCGTCTTCCACCACCATTAACTTCCGCTTCGGCATTTCTTTCTCCCCGTTAGCCATGTTGGCCATGTCGGCCATGTCAGGCCGTTAGCGACACCCGCACCGGCGCCGGTTGCAGCGGCAGGACGATCCGGAACGTGCTGCCGCTGCCGGGCCGGCTGTCCACTTCAAGCCGCCCCCCCAGTTCCCGAACGTATTCCCGGCTTTCATACACGCCGATCCCCATGCCGGCTGCTTTCGTCGTTTCAAAGGGCCGGAACAGGCGCTCGTGCATGAACGCTTCACTCATGCCGCTGCCCGTGTCACGCACTTCGATGACGGCATATTCATCTTGCCTGCGCAGGCTCACCACGATGCTGCCATCCGGCGGCGTTGCTTCGACCGCGTTCTGCAGCAGGTGGGCAACCGTGCGTTCGAGCCGCTGTCCATCCACGAGCGCGAGCAGCGCTTCGCCGCCGGTCTGCAGAGCCGGGCATGGCTGCGCCGTTTCGTAACCGCGGACTGCCCGCCGCAGCACTTCCGCCAGCACGTGCGGCGCACGCTCGCTGGCATGGTCGCAACGCGACAGCCGATGCAGCATGCCCGTCATCTTGTGGACCGAATGGGCAAGCGTGGCCAGCATGTCCTCCTGGAACTCGGGATTGGCCTTGTGCCGCTGGGCGTTCGCCAGCAGCAGCGAATGCTGGGACAGCAGGTTTTTCAGGTCGTGGACGACGAACGTGGTCATCCGGTTGAACGATTCGAATTGCCGTGCGACCGAGAGCCGCTGCGCCAGCTCGCCATGGGCAAGGCAGCTCGCAGCCTGGCTGCCGGCAAGGCGCAGCAGATCGAACACCTCCCAGTTCAGCGCAACCGGCGTACGCGGGCCGGTCAGGGCCACAAAGCCGAACAGCTCGCCATGCAGCATCAGCGGCACGACCAGCCACAGGTCCGGAATGCCATGCAACCAGGCGGGGAAAGGTGTTCCCGCATGTCGTGGTGAATGCGAGGCTGCAATGATCCACTGCCGCTCCTGCAGCAGCTGGCAGAAGGTGCTTCCGGCCGGTTCGGTCGCATGCTGGAGCGGCAGGTTCGAACTCGCCGAGGGTTCGAAGGTACCGTCGCGCCGGAGCCACAGTGCCCCCGCCGGACTTTCCACCAGGGCCGCCACGGCCTGGATCGCACGTTCGCCGGGCGCTGGCCCGCCTTCGGACAGCGCCTGGGTAAACCGGCGCCATTCGTCGCGATAGTCGAAATGCGTCTGGTAGAAATGCTTGCTGATGAACACACGCAGCCATGCCCGCGCCGCGCCGGAAAACAGGACGCCTGCCAGCAGCAGCCCGGCGCCGCACAGGCAGATCAGCTGCATGACCGGCCCCCACGCACCGCCGACACTGCACAGGTACCAGCCGCCGGCCGCCATGGCCAGCAGATAGGCGGCGCAACCGACCAGGGCCGCCGAGCGCAGCATGATCTTGCGCGACAGCGCCAGTCCCAGTTTCCAGCCTGGATTGCGCGCCGCGGTGATGGCGAGCTGCGGGACGCACAGGGCGTCCACCAGTCCGCGCGCCGCCCAGATATCGGGCTGGACGCGTCGAAACAGCAAGGCGTCGCTGTACAGGTAGAAATCGTAGACAAACAGCGTGCCGAGGCCCAGGCAGGCGAACTTGATGCCCCAGCGCTCGCGCGGTGGCGTACTGCGATAAAGCTGTTCGACCAGCAGGATGCCCACCACCGAAAGCAGAAGGCTCGCCGCAATCGTGGCGACGAGGACAGGATCGGCAGGCTGCTGCGGCGCACCGCTGGCCAGCACGATCGCCATGGGTGCCAGTTCGCCAGTTGCCACCTGTACCATGGCCAGCAGCGCCACGACCGCCAGCAGGCGCTTCGCCGGCAGACCGGAAGCCGCCAGCAGCGACAGCAGGAAGACCAGCCACGCCGTGGTCCGCAGCGTTTCGAGCACACGCGCAACCTGCGCCATGTCCAGCCCGAGCACCACGTAACCGTGCAATGCGGTCGCGGCCGACCAGACTGCTGTCGACATGCACGCGGCGAGCAGCAAGCGGTGCTGGCCGAGTGCACGTCGACCCGGCAGAAGCAGCAGGAGAAAGGCGGCGAACGCCGCGGCACCGATGCCGTGGCTGGCGCAAGCCACCAGCGCCACGGCATTCATCACCGGGCGCCCTTGCCCGAAAGGACGACCTGCACGGTATCGATCAGGATCAACAGGTCCAGGAACAGGCTGTTGTTTTTCACGTAATACAGGTCGTACTGCAGCTTGCGCACCGCGTCCTCCACCGAGGCGCCATACTGGTAACGCACCTGTGCCAGGCCGGTAATGCCCGGCTTGATGCTGTGACGCACATCGTAATAGGCGACGTCGCGCTCCAGTTGCTCGACAAAATAACCCCGCTCGGGACGTGGCCCCACGAAGCTCATCTCACCGCGAAATACATTGAACATCTGCGGCAGTTCGTCGATCCGCAGCTTGCGCAGCCAGTGCCCCACGCGCGTCACGCGGGGATCGGCGGCGCTGGCCCAGCGGGGTGTGCCGTCGCATTCCGCATCCATTCCCATGCTGCGGAACTTCAGCACCTGGAACACGCGGCCATTCTTGCCAATCCGTTCTTGCCGGAAAATCACCGGCCCGCCATCCTCGATCACGATGCATGCCGCTGCCAGCAGCATCACCGGCAACGCGGCGGCGCAGATCGCGGCACTGGCCACCAGGTCGAAGGAGCGCTTGACGAGGGCACGCAGGAAACTCTGGTCGAATCCGCCGCCATGAATCAGGTAGCTGGGCTGCAGCGAATCGACACGGATCTGGCTTGCCTCGCGCTCGAAGAATTTCGCGGCATCCGTCACGCGCACGCCGCCAAGGGCGCAGTCGAGCAGTTCGCGCACCGGGTACGCACCGTTGCGGCGATCGGTGACGGAAATTACCAGCTCGTTGGCGCCATGGCGGCGCGCCAGCGTGAGCAGCGATTCGCCGGGTTTCAGTACCATGGCAGCGGGCACGCAGCGCTCTTCGTTCGGCATCGCAATACAGCCGATGACGTCGAAGCGGCGCGGCCCGCCACGCGTCGCGGCCAGTTCGAGGCATTCGCGCGCCAGCGCGCCCGCACCGATCAATATCAGGCGCTCCACCAGGATATCGGACTGCGCCGACGTAAACAGCAGCACGCGCGTCATCAGCACACAGGACCCACCGAGCACGAACGCCAGGCCTGTCGCGCGGCCAAGGTCAATCGCCGGCATGACCTCCATCAATGCCGACAGCAGCACGAAACCGACCACGAAGGCCGGCGGTATGCGGGCCAAAGCGCCGCGCAAATCTTCCCGGAACTGCTGCTGGTACAGCCCGAGCGTGCTCATGGCGAACACGTTGACAAGCGCGAACAGCATCCCCGCCAGGTAAGCATCCGGGCTGCCGCGGTGCGCGCCGCTCCACAACAACGCGGTGGCGCTTGCGGCCGCGTGCAGGATCAGCATTTCGAACAGCAGCAGGATAAAGCCGGTTCGCGAGACGTAGTGGTTGAAGATCCGGATCACGGTCAAAGCTCCCTCGCCCGTGCGGTGGGCGCAACCGCCATCACGCTGTGGATGGCTCAGCAATGATGCCGGACCAGTGACATGCCGGCGTTGAGACGGCGCAAAACAGCCCTAGGCATGACGCAAGTTTGCAAATGGTCTATAGTCATGAGTCTTTTCCGCCAAAAATACCTTTCTCACCATGAAATTTGACGTAGCCATCGTCGGCAGCGGACTGGCCGGCCTGTCGGTCGCACTGCACCTGGCCGAAACGCGCCGGGTCGCCATCATTTCCAAACGCGAACTGCTCGATGGGGCCAGCAACTGGGCCCAGGGCGGCATTGCCGCCGTTCTCGATTCCGGCGACAGCCATGCCGAACACATTGACGACACGCTGGTCGCCGGCGCCGGCCTGTGCGACGAGGGTGCCACGCGCTACATCGTCGAACACGGCCGCGAAGCGATCGAATGGCTGATCGCCCAGGGCGTGCCATTTACCCGCGATACCGCGGCCGAACTGGGTTTCCACCTGACGCGCGAGGGTGGCCACAGCCAGCGCCGCATCATCCACGCAGCCGACGCCACCGGCCACGCGGTGCAGGTCACGCTGGAAGAAAAGGTGCGCGCCCACCCGAACATCAGCCTGTTCGAGCACCACTGCGCCATCGACCTGATCACGTCCGACAAGCTGGGTCCCCGCCCGTCCAGCCGCAATGCGCAGCCAAAATGCCACGGCCTGTATGTGCAGGACGTGCGCAACGGCGAGGTGCACACCGTGGCCGCGGAACACACGGTGATGTGCACCGGCGGCGCCGGCAAGGTGTACCTGTATACGACCAACCCGGACACCGCCAGCGGCGACGGCATCGCGATGGCATGGCGCGCCGGCTGCCGGGTCGCCAACATGGAGTTCATCCAGTTCCATCCCACCTGCCTGTATCACCCTTACGCGAAATCGTTCCTGATCACGGAAGCGATGCGGGGTGAAGGCGGCCTGCTGAAACTGCCGCCCGAGGCGGGCGTGGCGGCCGGCCAGCGCTTCATGCTGGCGCACGATCCGCGCGCCGAACTGGCACCGCGCGACGTGGTGGCACGGGCGATCGACTTCGAGATCAAGAAGCGCGGCCTCGACTACGTGCACCTGGACATCAGCCACAAGCCGGCCGAATTCCTGATCGAGCACTTCCCCACGATCTACGCGCGCTGCCTCGAACTGGGCATCGACATCACCAGGGAACCCATCCCGATCGTCCCGGCCGCCCACTACACCTGTGGCGGCGTGGTCACGGACATGACGGGCCGCACCGACCTGCCAGGCCTGTACGCAGTCGGCGAGACCGCCTATACGGGCCTGCACGGCGCCAACCGCCTGGCCAGCAACTCGCTGCTCGAATGCGTGGTGATCGGCCGTGCCTGCGCGCGCGACATCCTGTCGCAGGAAAAGAACGGCACGCCGTACCTGCCGGACTGGGACGAAAGCCGCGTCACCGACGCCGACGAGGAAGTGGTCATCGCCCACAACTGGGACGAACTGCGCCGCTCGATGTGGAACTATGTGGGGATCGTGCGCACCACGAAACGGCTGGAACGGGCACAGCACCGCATCGCGCTGCTGAAGGAGGAGATCGACGAGTACTACCGCAACTTCCGCATCACGGCCGACCTGCTCGAACTGCGCAACCTGGTCGACGTGGCCGCACTGATCGTCAACAGCGCGCTGCAGCGCCGTGAAAGCCGCGGCCTGCACTTTTCACGCGACTACCCGGAAACGATGCCGAAAGCCCTGCCCACGATCCTCACGCCGGACCGGCGATGACCAGGGGCCAATGACGCATGACGCATGATGCACCACGCATGACGCCGACCATGCGCCTGGCCACTGCAGGTGACATTCCCGCGCTGGAAGCGCTGATCGCCCGCTCCGGCATCGCACTCAGCAAGGGTTTTTATACGGCTGAACAGGCACAGGCCATCACACGCCATGTGTTCGGCGTCGATACACAGCTGGTCAGGGACGGCACGTATTTCGTCATCGAGCGCGCCGGCGTGCTGCTGGCCTGCGGCGGCTGGAGCAAGCGCGCCACGCTGTTCGGCGCCGACCGCATGAAGGCCGCAGCCGATCCGTTGCTCGACCCGGCCACGCAGCCGGGCCGGATCAGGGCCTTCTTCGTCGACCCGTCCGTGCCGCGCCAGGGGCTCGGTACCATGCTGATCCGCCATTGCGAAGCGCAAGCGGCGCAAGCGGGCTTCAGGACACTGGAGATGGCGGCCACCATGCCAGGCGTGCCGCTGTACCGGTCGGCCGGTTATGAAACGGTCGGGGAGATCGAACTCGATCTCCCCGGCGGCGTCAAGGTGCCGCTGGCGCGCATGCGCAAGCGGCTTGGCTGAACCAGCCGTTCACCGGCTGTTGAAACCCTTGCCTTCGGCTGCCAGCCGTACCAGCAGTGCGGCCGGCTGCCACGCATCGCCATGGCGGCCCGCGGCGAAGCGATTGACCGCCGCCAGCACCGTTGGCAGCCCCACCGTGTCGGCATGGAACATCGGCCCGCCACGGAACAGCGGAAAGCCGTAGCCCGTCAGGTACACCATGTCGATGTCGGAGGCCCGCAGCGCGATCCCCTCTTCGAGTATCCGCGCGCCCTCGTTGACGAGGGCATACACCAGCCGCTCGACGATTTCGTCGTCGCCGATGGCACGCCCGGCCAGGCCGAGCGCGCGCGAGTGCGCGGCGATCATGTCGTCGACCAGGGCGCTCGGTTGCGCCGTGCGCTCGCCAGGCCGGTAGTCGTACCAGCCGGCGCCGGTCTTCTGGCCGAAGCGGCCCTGTTCGCACAGCAGGTCCGGCACCTTCGAATATTCGATCTCCGGCTGTTCGACGGCGCGGCGCTTGCGGATGTACCAGCCGATGTCGTTGCCGGCCAGGTCGC
>DASVVD010000187.1:0-12520 GCA_036386715.1 Pseudoduganella sp. | reverse complement strand
CCGGCCGTGATGATGCCGCCCTGCGGGTCGCCGGTGCGCAGCGCTTCCACGCCGCGCTGCCCGTTGACTAGGTGGCGGATGTCGGCGAATTCGCAGCCGCCGGGGCGGCGCTCGGTGGCCACCACTTCGTCGGAAACGGCGTTCTTCAGCACCCGCGCCGTGTTGCGCATGGTGCGGAAGATCAGGTTGGTGTCGCGCTCGCTGGCGTCGAGCAGGGCCTGCTTGATGTTGTCATGCAGCGGCGACTCGACCGTCGCGCAGAAGCGCGTGCCCATGTTGATGCCTTCGGCGCCCAGCGCCAGCGCGCCGGCCAGGCCGCGGCCATCGCTGATACCGCCCGAGGCGATGACGGGAATCTTCAGCGCGGCCGCCGCCAGCGGGATCAGCACCATGCCGGGAATGTCTTCCTCGCCCGGGTGCCCCGCGCATTCGAAGCCGTCGATGCTGATGGCGTCCACGCCGAGGCGCTCCGCCGCCAGTGCATGGCGTACCGCCACGCATTTGTGCACGATGGTGATGCCGGCCGCCTTCAGTTTCGGGAAGTAGTCGATGGCCTTGTTGCCGGCCGTCTCGACCACCTTGATGCCGCTGTCGATGATCGCATCGATGTACTCCTCGTACGGCGGTGGCTTGATGGTGGGGAAAATCGTCATGTTGACGCCGAACGGCTGGTCGGTCATGCCGCGGCAACGCGCGATCTCGGCGCGCAGCGCTTCCGGGGTCGGCTGCGTGAGCCCGGTCAGGATGCCCAGGCCGCCGGCGTTCGAGACGGCGGAGGCCAGTTCGGCCACGCCGACCCATTGCATGCCGCCCTGGATGATCGGATATCTCGTGCCCAGCAGTTGGGTGACGCGCGTTTTCATGGTGGTTCCCTTCAAGTTCATTTCAGTTTCCGTTCATCCAGGCCGAGGCCGCGCCCGATGATCTCTTTCATAATTTCCGACGTACCCGCATAAATGCGCGACACGCGGGCATCGCGGAACATGCGGCTGACGCGGTATTCGTCCATGTAGCCGGCACCGCCGTGCAGCTGCACGCATTCGTCGGTGACGCGGCCCTCCAGCTCGGAGGCCAGCAGCTTGGCCGCGGCGGCCGTCTCGGCGTCGAGCCGCCCGGCGTTGTGTTGCGTGACCAACACGTCGATCCAGGTCTGCTGGGCGGTGAGCATCGCCCACAGTTCGGCCATCTTGAAGCGGGTGTTCTGCAGCGCGCCGATCGGCTTGCCGAAGGCGCGGCGGTCCTTGACGAATTCGAGCGTCAGGTCGAACGCCACCTGGGCATGCGCCATCGACTGGCAGGCGGACAGCAGGCGCTCCTCGGCCAGTCCCTCGGCCAGGTAGGCGAAGCCCTTGGCGGGATCGCCCAGCACATTGGCCTTGGGGATCTTCACATCGGTAAAGAACAGTTCGGCCGTGTCCTGCGCGTCCATGCCCATCTTGTGCAGGCGGCGGCCGCGTTCGAAGCCGGGCATGCCGCGTTCCACCAGGAACAGGCCGATGCCGTATTTCGCTTCCGGATCGGTGCGCGCGGCCACCACGAACAGGTCGCCGTTGATGCCGTTCGAGATGTACGTCTTGGCGCCGTTGAGCAGCCAGTGGTCGCCCTTGTCCTCGGCGCGGGCGCGCATGCCGGCCAGGTCGGAACCGGCGCCGGGCTCCGTCATTGCCACACCGAGGATGATGTCGCCGCTGACGCAGCCGGGCAGGAAGCGCGCCTTCTGTTCGGCGTTGCCGAACCGTTCCAGGTACGGCCCGACGATGCGCGAATGCAGGCTCAGGTACAGTCCGATGTCGCCATGGCGGATCGCTTCCTCGTAGATGATCTGCTCGTAGCGAAAGTCGGCCACGCCGGCGCCGCCGTATTCCTCGGCGGCCCACATCAGCAGCAATCCCTGCTCGCCGGCCTTGCGGAACGCTTCCCGGTCGCAGCAACCCTGTTCGCGCCAGCGGTCCACCTGGGGGGCCACTTCGCGTTGCATGAACTTGCGCACGTTGTCGCGGAACAGTTCGTGCTCGGCTTCGAAGATATGTCGTTGCATCTGGTTTCCGTGATGGTTCGTATTGTCGCGGGCTGCCTTAGCGCAGCGGATTGCCGGCGCCGCGGCGGGCCGCTGCGGCAGTGAAGGCCTGCAGCGCGGATTGCGCGGCCGGCGATGCCAGCAGCCGCGAGAAGGATTCGCACTCGTCGTCGAGCACCGATTGCACCAGGCCCGCTTCGGCGCGGCGCATCAGTGCCTTGGTCTGCAGCACGGCGGCGTGGGGCAGGGCGGCCAGCCGTGCGGCGGTGCGCTGCCCACTGGCCAGCGCGGCCGAGTCGTCGACCACTTCGGTGACCAGGCCGGCCTGCTGCGCGTCGGCGGCGCCGAAACCCTCGCCCAGCAGCAGCCAGCGAGCCGCCTGCTTGTAGCCCGCGGCGCGTGGCAGCAGAAGGCTCGACGCGCCCTCCGGGCACAGCGCGAAGTTAATGAAGGGCATCAGGAATTTCGTCGACCGGCCGGCGTACACCACGTCGCAATGCAGCAGCAGGGTACTGCCGACGCCGATCGCGCCGCCCTCGACGGCGGCGACGATGGGCTTGGTGCAGCGCGACAGTGCACCAAGGAAGTGGGCTGGAACGAATTCGTCGCCTTCCTCGTAGCCGATGAAATCGGCCAGGTCGTTGCCGGCCGTGAAGTAGTCGCCTTCGCCGCTCAGCAGCACCACGCGCACCGCGTCGTCGGTGCTGGCCGTGGTGAACAGCCAGGCCAGCCGCAGGTACATGTCGAACGTGATGGCATGGCGGCGCGCCACACGATTGAAGGTAATGTGCAGCACGCCATCCTCGGTGCGGTGCAGGATATGTTGTTCGCCGCTGGCGGTTTCCGGTGCGGCGCTCATGCCGGATTCCCCACCATTGGCTGGTTGGCGGCAGCGCGCTGGCGCAGCCACTCGGTGGGCTGGTAGCGCGGGCCGTGCGCTTGCGCCAGACGCTCGCACTCGGCCACGAAGGCGCCGATGCCCACCGTGTCGATGTACGACAGCGCTCCCCCGGTCCACGCCGGATAGCCGACGCCGAGCACCGAGCCCAGGTCGCCATCCTCGGCATGGGTCAGCACGCCTTCTTCGAGGCAGCGCGCCGCTTCCAGCGCCTGGATGGCCAGGAAACGCCGTTTCAGTGCTTCGGCCTCGGGCTGTTCGGCGCCCGGCGGGAACGCCTGGCGCAAGCCCTGCCACAGCTGCTTCCTGGCGCCGGCCGGGTAATCGTAGAAACCGCCGCCGAAGCGCCGGCCGCCGCGCCCCTGTTCCACCATCGCCTTGCACACGGCATGGCCGGGTGGGCGGGTGTAGCGTTCTCCGAGCCCGTCGGCCTCGGCCTGCTGGATCACTTTCCAGCGCAGGTCGGTGGTGGTTTCGTCGACCACGGCCAGCGGACCGACCGGCATGCCGGCCATGCGCGCGGCGTTCTCGATCAGCGCCGGTTCCACGCCGTCGGCCAGCATCTGCATGCCTTCGTCGACATAAGTGCAATACACGCGGGTGGTGAAGAACGACGGGCCGTCGTTGACGACGATCGGCGTCTTGCGCAGCTGGCCGCACAGGTCGAGCGCGCGCGCCAGGGTTTCCTGGCTGGTCCTGGCGCCCCGGATGATTTCCACCAGCGGCATGCGCTCGACCGGCGAGAAGAAGTGCATGCCGATGAAGTTGGCCGGGCGGCGCGACTTCTCCGCCAGGCCGGTGATCATCAGCGTCGAGGTATTGCTGGCGAAGACGGCGCTCGGCGCCAGGAATTCCTCGGCCTGCGCGGTCACCTCGGCCTTCACCGCGCGGTTCTCGAACACGGCTTCCACCACCAGTTCGCAGCCCGCCAGGTCGGCATAGGCGGTGGTGGGATGGATGCGCGCCAGGACGGCATCGGCTTTCTCGCGCGTGGCGCGGCCCCTGGCGATGTCCTTCTCCAGCACCGCCGACGAATAGGCCTTGCCCTTGTCGGCGCCTTCCTGGCTGGCATCCAGCAGCACCACGTCGATGCCGGCAGAGGCCGCCGTGAACGCGATGCCGGCACCCATCATGCCGGCGCCCAGCACGCCCAGCTTCGCCACCCTGGTCTTCGCAATGCCCTCGGGACGGCGCGCCAGCTTGTCCGCCGCGCCCTTGTTGAGGAACATCGTACGGATCAGGTTGCGCGCGACCGGGCTGGTGAACAGCCTGGCGAAGTACTTCGCTTCCACCGCCAGTGCCTTGTCGATCGGCAGCTGGGTGCCTTCGAACACGGCCGACAGGATGGCCAGCGCGGCCGGCTGGTTGCCGAAGCCGCCACGGCGTGCCAGCGTGGTACCGTACTGGAACGACTTGACGGCGAACGGTGCCATGCAGCCCGCGCCGCCCGGCGTCCTGAAGCCTTTCACATCCCAGGGTTGCTGGGCCTGCGGGTGCGCCAGCACCCAGGCACGCGCGGCGGCGACCACGCCGGCGGCCGGCGCCAGCGCATCGACCACGCCCAGCTTCAGGGCGGCGGCCGGCGCCAGCGAGGTGCCCTGCGTCAGCAGCGGCAAGGCCTTTTCAATCCCGATCAGGCGCGGTAGGCGCTGGGTGCCCCCGCCGGCCGGCAGCAGGCCAACCGTGACTTCTGGCAGCCCGACCGATGCCTTCGGATCGTCGCTCAGCACGCGGTAGTGGCAGGCCAGTGCCAGTTCCAGGCCGCCGCCCAGCGCCAGCCCGTTGATGGCGGCCGCGAAGGGCTTGCCGCCCGTTTCCATGCGGCGCATCAGTGCGTTCTCGGCGGCGAAGCGCCCCGCGGCCTGTGCCAGTGTGGCGCCCTCGTCGAAGGCGGTGACGAGGTTCTTCAGGTCGGCGCCGGCGATGAAGCCGGCTTTGGCCGACGTGAGCACGGCACCCTTGATGCCGGGCGTGGCGATGACGCGTTCGACGGCCGCGGCCAGGTCGGCCGTCAGTGCCGGCGTAAACACGTTGACCGGGCGGTCGGGCAGGTCGATGCTGATCAGGGCCACGCCGTCGGCATCGATATCGAATTTCAGGTTAGTCATGCTGGTCTCTGCTGGTAGGGGGTCAGACCCGTTCGATGATGGTGGCGGTGGCCATGCCGGCCGCCGCGCACAGCGTGATGAGGCCGGTCTGCAGGCCGCGCCGTTCCAGTTCGTCGAGCACGATGCCGACGAGCATGGCACCGCTGGCACCCAGCGGGTGGCCCATGGCGATGGCGCCGCCGTTGACGTTGACCTTGTCGTGCGGCAGGTTGAAATGGCGCATGTAGCGCAGCACCACCGAGGTAAACGCTTCGTTGACCTCGAACAGGTCGATGTCATCGATCGTCATGCCGGCGCGGCGCAGGGCCTTTTCGGTGGCGGCCGCCGGGCCGGTCAGCATGATGGCCGGTTCCGAGCCGATCGATGCGTAGGCCCGCACGCGGGCGCGCGGGCGTAGGCCGCTGGCCGTGCCGAAAGCGCGGCTGCCGACCAGCACGGCCGCGGCGCCGTCGACGATGCCGCTGGAATTGCCGGCCGTGTGCACGTGGCGGATCGCTTCCACGCGCGGATAGCGCTGCAGCATCACGCCGTCGAAGCCGCTGTCCTCGCCCGTGGTCTCGAATGCCGGCTTGAGCTTGGCCAGGTCGGCGGCGCTCACTTCACGAATCGCTTCGTCCTGGGCCAGCAGCGTCTGGCCGATGATGTCGCGCACCGGTGCCAGCGACTTGTTGAAGTAGCCGGCCTGGCGCGCCGCGGCGGCGCGCCGCTGGCTTTCGGCAGCATAGGCATCGAGTGCCTCGCGGGTGAGATCGTCCTGGGTGGCGATCAGGTCCGCGCCGATGCCCTGCGGGATGTACCAAGTGTTCCATACCAGCTGCGGGTCGGTGTAGACGGCGCCGCCGTCGGAGGCGATCGGCACGCGCGACATCGATTCCACGCCGCTGCCGACGATGGCGTCGGCCTGGCCGGCGCCAACCATGGCTGCGGCCAGGTTGACCGCCTCCAGCCCCGACGCGCAGTAGCGGTTCAGCTGGAAGCCCGGCACCGTTTCGGCGTAGCCGGCATTGAGGGCGGCCACGCGGGCGATATTGCCACCCTGTTCGCCGGCCGCCATCACGCAGCCCATCATCACGTCGTCCACCAGCGCGGTGTCGAGCGCGCTGCGCTCGCGCAGCGCCTGCAGCACCTGGGTTGCCAGCTGCACTGCCGGCACTTCGTGCAGCGCGCCATCCGGGCGGCCCTTGCCGCGCGGCGTGCGCACGTGGTCGTAAATATATGCTTCGGTCACGGGCCTTGCTCCTTGTCTCGTTCTGGTTTTGCCGTCGATCGGGGTGCAGCCCGGCCACCGGCAGGTGGGAGTAAATATACCACAAAGATTATAATCATCTATATAATTAGATGCACAAAAATGTTGCGAAAATGGAGATCACGGATGACCGCCACACTGAACCGACGCGCCATCGGGCTGATGTTCCTGGCCCTGATCCTGGCCGAGTGCACGGCCGCGCTCGAGCTGACGATGACCTTCAGCGCATTGCCTTCCATCATGCGGGCCTATCCGGGCAACGCCGCCGTGCCCTGGGTGATCACGGCACATTTCCTCGTGTATGCGGCAGGTGCCGCGGTGTGCGGACGCCTCGGCGACATGTACGGCCTGAAGCGGGTCATGCTGTGCGTGCTCGGCATCGCCCTGGCCGGTTCGCTGGTCAGTGCCTGCACCGATGCCTTGCCGCTGCTGGTCCTGGGCCGCGGCATGCAGGGCCTGGCCGGTGCCGTGGTGCCGCTGGCTTATGGCGTGGTGCGCCGCAGCCTGCCGCAGGCACGCATCCCGTTCGCCGTCAGCATCATCGCCATGGCGGCGACGGTGGCCGGCAGTGCCGGCCTGCTGATCGGCGGGCTGGTAGTGGACAACCTGCCGTGGCGCTCGATCTACATGCTGAGCGCCGGCCTGGCAGCGGTCGCGCTGCTGGCCTGTGCGCTGTGGGTGCCGGCCGTGCCCGGCCAGCGCGACGGCGGCAAGCTCGACCTGGTGGGCGGCGTGCTGCTGGTGCCGGGCATCACGGCCCTGATGTATGCGGTGATGCAGGCGAAGACCACCGGCTGGGGCGATCGCGGCACGCTGGGGTTCCTCGGCGCCGGCGCGCTGGTGCTGGCACTCTGGCTGCGCTACGAGCTGCGGCATGCGAATCCGATCATCGACCTGCGGCTGATGGAACGTCGGCAGATTGCCCTGGGCGACCTGGCGATGGCCTTGCTGTGCCTGGGCGCGCTGCAGTATTCGCAGGTACTGTCGATCCTGCTGCAACAGCCGGTGGCCAGCGGGCAGGGCTTCGGTCTTTCGGCCACCGCGGCGGGCATGCTGCAACTGCCGGTGATGACCATCTACCTCGTCGGCGGGCCATGGAGCGGCTTGCTCAGCACCCGCTACGGCCCCCGTGCCGCGACCCTGGTCGGCGCCACGCTGCTGTGCGCCGGCTGGATCGCGATCACGCTCGAACATCGCAGCCTGGTATTCCTGATCGCGATGGATTATGTGCAGGCGCTGGGCATGGCCGTGCTGTTCTCCGCGATTCCCAACCTGATCGTCGAAGATGCGCCGCCGGACCGCGTCAGCGAAGCCACCGGGGTATTGTCGGTAGTGCGGTCGATATCGCTGGCGGTGGGCTCGCAGATGATCGGGTTCGTGATGGCCAGTTCCACGGTCGCCGACCCGGCCGGCGGGGCGGTGCGTTATCCGGCGCCGGGGGCCTACCTGATGGCGTTCGCTACCATCGCCGGGATCTGCGTGCTGTTGCTGCTGGTGGGAGTGGCTTTGCCGCGCCGTGCGGCTGCGCGCCAGGCCGATGCGCGGCCGGGCGCGCGGCGCCGCGCCGGCTCCTAGGGGGGCAGGACGGGCGGCGAGGCCGGGCCAGGCGCCGCCAGCGGCAGGCTGGCCAGCACGCGGCCCGGGCCCACCGATACGCCGTGCACGTTTTCCGACCAGATGTCGAATTCAAGCATGCCGCGTTCGCCGTCGACCCACGTGCGCAGCACGCGGCCACGTACCACGACCGTGTCGCCCGCCGTATTGAACGACTTCATCTGGAAGCCGGACAGCCGGTGGATCCGTCCCGCCAGTCCGATATGGGCGCGCACCGCCTTTTCCCACATCCCCTGCAGGAAGAAGTTATTGGCATACATCTCCGGCGCGCCGCTCGCCTGCGCCTCTTCGGTGTTGTAGTGGATGGCGTTGAAGTCGCGGTTGGCGCCCACGGCCAGCACCAGCCGCGCCACGCTGAGCGGGAAATGCTGCGGTGCCATGTCCTCGCCCACGGCGAAGTCCTGCCAGCGCCGCTGCGCAGCGCCGATCCTGTCATGCCCTGTGCTCATGGGTTGTCCTTGCGGTGCGGGTTGTAGCGGAAGAAACCGATGCGGGTGCGCGCCACGAGATCGCCATGCCCGTTCACTACTTCCTGTTCCCAGGTCAGGAAGGCGCCGCGGCCGACCCGGGTTTCCTTGGGCAGGCAGGCCACCAGCCGCGCGCCGCGGCGCGTCAGCCGGTCGCCGATCACGGCGGGGGTAAAGTATTCGATGTCGATGTCGGTGGCGAAATGGCCGGTCGTCGCCGGCTCCATCGGCGCGCGCAGTCCGGCAGTGGCCTGCGTGGCGGGCCTGGCGTTGCGTTCGGCGCTGTCGAAGATGGTCTGCCCCGGTTGCCACAAAGGCGCGACGGTGAAGGTCAGGATCGCACTGCACGGCACCACGATGTCCTGGTAGCCGTGCGCGCGCGCCACCGCGGCGTCGTAGTGCAGTGCGCAGTCGAATTCCAGCGGTTCCAGGTAGCGGCGGATCGCCGACGCGTCGACCACGTCCGCGCCGGCCACTTCGGGCCAGTCGAAATCGGTGCCGACGGCGTCCACCGTGGCTTGCCAGGCCTGCCGCCAGTCCTGGTCTGAGATGTCATGCATGCCGGTTCTCCAGTCGATCCGATGTCATGCGAGCACGCCGGCCTGCCGGAGCGCGGCCACGCGCTCGTCGCTGTAGCCCAGCAGGTCGCGCAACACAAAGTCATTGTCGGCGCCAACCAGCGGCGCGGCGCGGCGCGGGCCTCCCGGCGTGGCGGACAGGCGGTAGCGGGCGCCCTCGACCGTGCTCTTGCCCATCAGCGGATGATCGAGCGCGACGAAATGCGCGCGCTCGCGCAAATGCGGGTCGGCCAGCATGTCGCCGCTGGCGGCCACCACATGGGCCGCGACCGGCAAGGCCTGCAGTACCGCCTGGGCCGCCAGCGGTTCCTGCCGGGCGGCCCAGGCGGCGATGAGGCGCTCCAGTTCATCCTCGTGGCGCTTGCGCAGGGCCAGCGTGGCAAAGCGTGGATCGTCCGCCAGCGCGGCGCCGCCGGCCAGTCCGGCCAGCGCACGCCATTCGTTGTCGTCGCGCACCGCGATGGCCAGCCACGGCTGGGTGCCGTCGGGCAGTTCGCGGCAGGCGAACACCCCATGCGGCGCCATGCCCGGATCGCGATTGCCGTCGGCGCGCGGTTCCTGGCCGTCGGCCGACCAGGCGGCCAGTTGCGGCGCCAGGAACTGCATGCCCGCCTCGGCCTGCGCCACGTCCAGGTGGCAGCCTTCGCCGGTGCGGCGCCGGTGATCCAGCGCGGCCAGCAGCGCGACGATGCCGAAGCGCGGCCCGACATAATCGGTATAGGGCCCGAACGGGCCGATCGGCGGTTGGCTGGCTTGCCCCGCCAGGCGCTGGAAGCCCGAGATCGCGGCGCCCAGGTTGCCGAAGCCGGCAAAGGTGGCATGCGGCCCGCTCTGGCCGGTGAGCGAGGTGCTGACCATGACCAGGTCGCTCTTGTGTTCGCGCAGCGCGGCGTAATCGAGGCCCCAGCGCCGCATCTGGCCTGGCGCGAACGATTCGACCAGCACGTCGGCCCACTGCACCAGGTCGCGCACGACGTCCTGTCCATCCGGGCTGGACAGGTCGAGGGCCAGTCCCAGCTTGCCGGCGTTGCAATTCTCATACAGCGCGGACTGGCGCGGATCGGGTTTGCCCCCGGGGAACGGACCCATCAGGCGCGTCGTATCGACCCTGCGCGCTGATTCCACGCGTACGACGGTGGCACCGAAATCGGCCAGCGTGCGGCCGATCAGGGGCCCGGCGACCACCCAGGCCAGGTCGGCCACTTTCAGGCCGGCGAAAGGAGCAGTGGACATTACAGGACTCCTGAACGGGATAATGTGGCGAGCGCTTCGGCATCGATGTCGCACAGCTCGCGGTAGACCGCGGCGTTGTGCTGGCCGATGGCTGGTGCCGGTGTCAGCGGCACGAAACCGCTGGTGACGCCGGCGCCGCAGGCGAAATCGCCCGGCAGCGTGAGCGGCGGAGCTCCCACCTGCTGCAGGAAGCCACGCGCGCCGTACTGGGGGCTGGCGGCCAGGTCGGCCATGTGGGCGATCGGCGCCATCAGCAGCTTGCGGCCCACCGCATGTTCCATCATTTCCGCCTTGGTGCGGGTGGCGAGGAAGGCTTCGACCTTGCCGCGTGCCGCTTCCATGTCGGCATCGCCCAGCGCGCCGCTTTCGATCATCTTCGGCACGGCGACCCAGTCCCACGCGGCGGTTGCGGGATCGCAGGCGCCTTCTTCGAGCATCCATGCGAACAGGGCATTGGTATAACGGCCGGCGGCCGGGCCCATGGCCAGGTGCATTTCCAGCATGCCGTTGGCCAGGCGCCACTTGGAACGGCGGGTACGGGCGCCGCTGCCGCTCAGGTCCAGTTGTCGGCGCGGCTGGGCTCCGGCCGGCGTGCCGCCCACCGAGTGCCCCTCGTGCCCGACAGCAGCCGACAGGATGGTCGACAGCGTGGCCTGCGCCACGCTTTGCTGCACGGAGATGTCGACATGCTGGCCACGGCCGCTGACCAGGCGCGCGAAATGCGCCACCAGCGCGCCGCAGGCGCCGTCCGCCGCGCCGTGCAGGAATGCCTGGGGCACGCTGATGCGCAGCGGCACGCCGGCCGCGTCGCGGTTCGGCAGCAGCGGGCCGCCGGCGGCCCACAGGGTCAGGTCGGTGGCTTCCCAGCCGGCCTTGGGGCCGCTCGAACCGAAGGCGGTGATCGACACATGGACCAGATGCGGATGCCTGTCCGCCAGCGTGGCCGCGTCCAGACCGAGCCGCGCCATTGCGCCCGGATCGGCCGAATCGATCAGGAAGTCGGCGCCGGCCAGCAGCTGGTGCAGCAGCGCACGGCCTTCGTCCTGTTCCATATCGCAGGTGATGCCACGCTTGCCGGCTGCGTAGGCTGCCCAGAACATCGAGCGGGGCCCGCTATCGCCGGCAGTGGCGAACGGTCCGGCCTGGCGGGCGCGCGAGCCCTGCGGCGGTTCGACCTGGATGACATCGGCGCCCAGCTGCGCCAGCATATGGCCGGCCAGCAGGCCGCGCTCGTCGGACAGGTCGATCACGCGGTAGGGGGCGAGCCAGCCGGTGCGCCCCGGCATTGCGGCCGCGTTCATGCGGACGGCGCCAGCGGCAGCGTACCATCCGCGGCCATGCCGGTGCGCTGGCCCGGCAGCATGCAGGCCAGCACGAAGCAGACCGCCAGCACCGCCATCAGCACGTAGGCCACTTCCGGCATGGCCGAGGACATCGCGTCTTCCCGCGCACCCTTGAGCACGCCGGCAACCGTGAGGCCGTGGCGTTCCAGTTCGGCGGCCAGCGCGGGGCCGGCCTGCCTGCCCTTGGCGGTGGCCAGTGCGCCCAGCTCCGCTAGCATGGCGCCATGCATGCCGGCCGCCCGCGCGATGTCCGTTGCCGCGCCGGCCGTGCGCGCACCGACGGTGGCGCCGAAGATGGCCAGGCCGACCGCGGCGCCAGCGGGCGAGCCGACATCGCGCAGCATCGTCAGCAGGCCGCTGCCGGCGCCCAGCCGGGCTGGTGGAATGGCGTTCAGCGCGATCTTCATCGACGCTGGGGTCTTCATGCCGTTGGCGAATCCCAGCAGGGCAACGGTGCCGAAGATGAACCACAGTGGCGTGGCGTTGCTGAAGGTCGCCAGCATTACCATCACACCGAAAGCCGCCACCAGAGCAATGAAGACAAAGATGCGCGGATCCATCCGGTCGACCAGACGGCCCGACAGGGGTGCTGCCACCATGCCGGTGCCGAACAGCACCATCGTGACCAGCCCGAACTGCGCCGCAGTGCCGCCCGGCCGTTCCACCACGTAGAACGCCAGCGTGTACAGCACGCTGGCATACACGATGCCGTACAGGACGAAGATCAGCGCCGGCAGGCTGAAGCTGCGGATGCGCAGCAGCGCCACCTCGATCACCGGCGCGGCCACCCGCTGTTCGAAGAACCACAGCGCCAGCATGGCGATGACGGTGGTCGACAGCGCGGCGATGGCCTGCGGCGATGCGATGCCGTAGGTGCCCGCCCAGGTGGGCGCCGACAGCAGGCCGCCGACCGCGAGCAGCAGCAGCAGCGCGCCGCGCAGGTCGAATTTCGCCCGCGCCTGCACGGACGGCGGCGCAGCGGGAACCAGGCCAGCCACCAGCAGGAAGCCCAGCAG
>DASVVD010000186.1:0-2363 GCA_036386715.1 Pseudoduganella sp. | reverse complement strand
GCGCGAGCGCCTGGGCGCCGCCGGCCAGCGACAGGATCATGCAGGCAATCGGGATCGATGTTTTCATGGTGCTCTCCAATCAGGACGGAAAGCAACAGGATGCCGCGGCGCGCTCGCGCCATGCGCTCAATCAGCGCCGTGAAACGCTCAATGATGCAGGAACCGATGCAGGAATCGATGCAGGAATCGATGCAGGAACATCAGGCGATGCGCTGGCCATCCGGTCCGGCGATGCGCCGGAGACTGCAGCCGGCGCCACGGCGAACCGCGCCTCGAACTGCCGCATGAAGCTGGGCAGCGAACGATAGCCGCACTCGAGGGCAATGGCCCGCAGCGGGCGGCGCGTGGTCTGCAGCAGCGCCAGCGCATGATGCAGCCTTGCGTCGCGCAATACCGCCCGCAGCGACGTGTCTTCCTCGGCCAGCCGGCGCCGCAGCGTGGCACCGCTCATGTGCAGCCGTTCTTCCATATCGGCCGAGCACCAGTCGCGGCCCGGCGCGCCGCCGACGATCAGCCGGATGCGGGCCGCCACCGACAAATCCTGCGCCAGCCGGAACTGGTCGTCGCCGCCGCGGTGCAGTGCCAGCAGCACGCCGAGCAGCGCATGGTCCATTGCGCTGGATCCGGTGCCGCCGCACAGCGCGGCGAGCAGCTGGCGCAGCTCCGCATGCAGCGGCGCCAGCTCGCCGCAGCTATGGTTGGGGCCGGGCGCGGGCAGTGGCGCATGCGCGGCAAGCAGGCTGCGCGCCAGGTCGATCACGCGCCACGGAAATGGAATGCACCAGGCGCGATAAACGCCCTGGTCGGGAATGTTCTGCACCGTGCAGCGCAGCGCACGGTGGATCATCAGGTAGCGGCCGGAGCCGAGCTCCGTCGACAGCTGCCCTTCGGTGAGGATTTTCGTGCCGGCCAAAGGGATGATGAGCGCGGGCTGGTCGATGTCGACGGCATGCAGCCGGTAGTGCTGCAGTGCGACGGTCACGTATTCCGGGCGGGCGGCCAGCGCTTCCGCCAGCCAGCCGGGAATGCCGCTACCGGTCGCGTTCATGCCGCAGCCACGCCGGCACCTACTTCAGCACGAGCTTGAGCGCCGGCTTTTCGCCATAGTCCTCATAGCGCTCGTTGATGCCGCCGATGCAGAACGCGATCTCTTCCAGCAGGTCGGGCGCCGCGGCCTTCAGCGCGGCGGCGTTGGTGATGACCACCTCCAGCACTTCGTTGGCCTTCAGCCGGAACTTCGTCATGCCTTCTTCGTCGCGCAGGTACGAGAGCGCATCGATCCACGAATCCATCGATGCCGTCACGTGATCGTTGAAACCGAATGCCGCGCGGCTGGCGGCATGGAAACCTGCTTCGTCGCGGATTGCCGCGCCATCCAGGGTTACGCTGGCCATGATCGTTTCACTTTGTCTTTTCCTTCGGGTCGGTGACGAAGACCAGCTTCGTCAAGCCTTGCTGCTGCGCCGCCGCCATCAGCTGCGCCACTGCTTCGTAGCGGGTGGCGCGGTCGGCACGCAATTGCAGTTCGGGTTGCGGTTCGCGCCGCGCGGCCGTGGCCAGGCGCGGCGCCAGTTCGGCGGGCTGCACGGCCTCGTCGTTCCAGTAGACGGTGCCGGCGGCGTCGATCGAGATCTTCACCGCGTCGGCGGGCTGCGGGGCGCCAGCCGCCTGCGCCTTCGGCAGGTCGAGTTTCACCGCGTGGGTAAACATCGGCGCGGACAGGATGAAGATCACCAGCAGCACCAGCATCACGTCCACCATCGGTGTCACGTTGATGTCGGCCATCGATTCCTTTTGCCGGTGATGGTTGAATGCGCCGAATGCCATTGTCCCCTCCTGTCAGCGCCGATGTCAGCGCGAATCCTGGCTCAGGTATGCCTGCAGGTCGTAGGCGAATGCATCGAGCTCGGCGAGCGTGAGCCGGTTGATGCGGTTGAAGCCGTTATAGGCCAGCACGGCGGGAATCGCCACCATCAGGCCCACGCCGGTCATGATCAGCGCTTCGCCGACGGGGCCGGCCACCTTGTCGATTTCCACGGTGCCCGACGACGACACGGCCGCCAGCGCATGGTAGATGCCCCACACGGTGCCCAGCAGGCCGACGAACGGCGCGGTGGAAGCGATCGACGCCAGCAGGGTCAGGCCCGATTCCAGCCGCACGGTGGAGCGGTGGATGGCATCGCGCAGCAGGCGCGTGACCTGCTCGGCATGCCGTACCGACGTGCCGAGCGATGGAGCCGGCCCGGGCGCAGGGGCCGCCGGGGCCGGCATGCCGGCACCCTGCGCGGCCAGCACCGGGCACTGTCCGGCCAGCGCGGCATAGATGCCTTCGGGGTCGCCGGCCGACACGACAGCCACGCCGT
>DASVVD010000185.1:0-1563 GCA_036386715.1 Pseudoduganella sp. | reverse complement strand
CAGCTGTTCGGCCTGGTGTTCGGCGGACAGCGAGTTCGTCAGCTCGACCAGGTCGCCGTCCATGATCATGTCCAGCTTGTACAGGGTGAGGTTGATGCGGTGGTCCGTCATGCGGCCCTGCGGGAAATTGTAGGTGCGGATGCGCTCGCTGCGGTCGCCGCTGCCGATCAGGCTCTTGCGGGTAGCGGCTTCCTTCGATTGCTGTTCGCGCAGCTGCACGTCCTTGATGCGGGCCGCCAGCACTTTCATCGCCGACGCCTTGTTCTTGTGCTGCGAGCGGTCGTCCTGGCATTCGACCACGATGCCGCTCGGCAGGTGGGTGATCCGCACGGCCGAGTCGGTCTTGTTGATGTGCTGGCCGCCGGCGCCGGAGGCGCGGTAGGTGTCGATGCGCAGGTCGGCCGGGTTGATGTGCACGTCTTCGACTTCATCGGCTTCCGGCATCACCGCCACGGTGCAGGCCGACGTGTGGATGCGGCCCTGCGTTTCGGTGGCCGGCACGCGCTGCACGCGGTGGCCGCCCGATTCGAACTTGAGCTTGGAATAGGCACCATTGCCGACAATGCGGGCGATCACTTCGCGATAGCCGCCCAGGTCGCTTTCCGACGCAGAAACGATCTCCACCTGCCACCGGCTGCGTTCGGCGAAGCGGGTATACATGCGCAGCAGGTCGCCGGCGAACAGCGCCGATTCGTCGCCGCCGGTGCCGGCGCGGATCTCGAGGAAGATGTTGCGCTCGTCGTTGGCATCCTTCGGCAGCAGCATTTTCTGCAGGTCCAGTTCGAGGTCGGCGAGGCGGGCCTTGCCGGCTTCGATCTCTTCCTGGGCGAAGTCCTTCATGTCCGGGTCGGCCAGCATCTGCTGCGCCTCTGCCATGTCGCCCTGCACGCCCAGGTAATCCTTGTACAGCGCCACCAGCGGGCCCAGTTCGGCATGTTCGCGGGTCATCTTGCGGTAGCTGTCCATGTTGGCGGTGGCGCCTTCGGACATCAGCAGTTCGTCCAGCTCCACGAGGCGGTTGGCGAGTTGGTCCAGCTTGGCCAGCATTGATGGTTTCATGGTCTTTTTCAGTAACGGAAGGGCAGGCCGCTCCGGACGGGGCAGCCACGATAACGGAGGCGGAGCGCTAACGGCGGCCGCGGAACAACTGGGGCAGCAGTTCGGCCAGCTGGGCGCGTTCGCTGCCCTGGGCGCGGTGCAGCGCCTGTTGCGGGCCATGCATGAACTTGGCCGTCAGGCCTTTCGACAGCGCTTCGAGCACGGCGTCGATGTCCTCGCCCTTGGCCAGCAGCTTGCGGGCCCGTTCCAGCTCGGCCAGGCGGATCGCTTCGCTGTTTTCCTGCAGGCCCTGGATCACGGGCACCACGGCGCGGTCGTCGACCCAGTGCATGAACGACTGCACGCGCGTTTCGATGATCGCCTCGGCCTGCGCCACGGCGGCCTGGCGGTTCTCGATGCCGGCCTGCACGACCTTGCCGAGGTCATCGACGGTGTACAGGTACACGTCGTTCAGGCGGCCCACTTCGGGCTCGATATCGCGCGGCACGGCCAGGTCGACCATGA
>DASVVD010000184.1:0-4101 GCA_036386715.1 Pseudoduganella sp. | reverse complement strand
GGCAGTGACGTCATCTACGGACAGGGCGGCATCGACCGCCTGAGTGGCAGCGACGGCAACGACAGCCTGAACAGCGGCGAGTACGTTTTGGCCAATAGCCAGATCGGCACGCCTGACAACCTGGGCGACTGGCTCGACGGCGGCGCCGGCAATGACTCGATCAACGGCGGCTCGGGATCCGACTTCCTCATCGGCGGATCCGGCACGAACAGCCTGAACGGCGGCGGCGGCTTCGATACCGCCCTGTACAGCGGCGTGCGCAATGATTTTACGGTAGCCAAGTTCGCTGATGGCATGCCGGCAGGCGTGCTGCCGATGGCGGGTGGCGGCCTGAACGATACGCTGGTGTCGGTCGAGCGCCTGAGTTTCTGGGACGGGGCGATTGCCTTCGACTTCGGTCATGACGGCAATGCCGGCAAGATGTACCGCCTGTACCAGGCGGCGCTGGACCGCACGCCCGACGAGGAGGGGCTGGGCTGGTGGATCAACGCGGCCGACAAGGGCAACAGCTGGCTGGACATGGCAAAGGGCTTCATGGGCAGCACCGAGTGGGCCGATAAATATGGGACCAAGACGACCAACGAAGTATTCGTGCAAAAACTCTACGTCAACGCGCTGCACCGCCCGTTCGACCAGGAAGGCCTGGACTTCTGGACGCATGCGCTCGACAATGGCGTGAGCCGCGAGCAGATCCTGCTCGAGTTCGCCGAGAGCGACGAAAACTACGCCCACGTCATCGGCACCATCGATCACGGCATCAACTACAAACTGTTCACGGACTTCGGGGCCTGATCGCTCGCCGGCCCGGCCCGCTGCGGCGTATTCGGCAGGGGGCGGTATGTTAGAATACCGCCCTCGATTGCATACCGTCTAAGGAAGACCGAACATGGCTGGACACAGCAAATGGGCCAATATCAAGCATAAAAAGGCTGCAACGGACGCGAAACGTGGCAAGATCTGGACGCGCCTGATCAAGGAAATCACCGTTGCGGCCCGCATGGGCGGCGGCGACATCAATGCCAACCCACGCCTGCGTCTTGCAATCGACAAGGCGGCCGACGCCAACATGCCGAAAGATAACGTGCAACGCGCGATCACGCGCGGCACCGGCGGCGAGGATGGCGCCAGCTACGAAGAAGTCCGCTACGAAGGTTACGGCATCGGCGGTGCGGCGATCATCGTCGACTGCATGACCGACAACCGCGTGCGCACCGTGGCCGAAGTGCGCCATGCGTTCAGCAAATTCGGTGGCAACATGGGCACCGAAAACTCCGTGTCGTTCCTGTTCAAGCACTGCGGCCAGTTCCTGTTCGCCCCCGGCACCGACGAAGCGTCGCTGATGGACGCGGCGCTCGAAGCGGGCGCCGAGGATATCGTGGCCGACGAGGAAGGCGGCTTCGAGGTGCTGTGCGCGCCGAACGATTTCTCCGCCGTCAAGGATGCGCTGGACAAGGCCGGCTTCAAGGCCGAGGTGGCCGAGATCGTGATGAAACCGGCCACCGAAACCGTGTTTACCGGCGATGAGGCCGTCAAAATGCAGAAACTGCTGGACGCGCTGGAAAACCTGGACGATACCCAGGAGGTCTACACCAACGCCGTCATCGAAGAATAAGCGCAGCAGTACGCCTGGTCGATGACCCGGCCCCGGCCGGCACAGGCAACGATACAACTGCATGAAACCCGTGCATGAAGCAGCAGCGGCCCGCGGGCCGCTGTTTCAGTCTCCAAGGCTCTTTCCGAATGCGTGCTCTGTGCGGGCGTGCATCCGGAAACAGCTTATCGAAAAACTAACCGAAGATTCCTATGAAAATCCTGGTAGTCGGCTCCGGCGGCCGCGAACATGCGCTGGCCTGGAAATTGGCCCAATCGGATCGGGTGCAGATCGTGTACGTAGCGCCCGGCAACGGCGGCACGGCGCGCGATTCGCGCCTGCAGAACCTGCCGATCACGGACCTGAACACGCTGGCCGAATTCGTGATCCGGGAACATATCGCGCTGACGGTGGTGGGCCCTGAAACACCACTGGCAGGCGGCATCGTCAACCTGTTCCGCGCGCGTGGCCTGAAGGTCTTCGGCCCCACCAGGGAAGCGGCACAGCTGGAATCGTCGAAGGACTTCGCCAAGGCATTCATGAAGCGGCACGGCATTCCCACCGCCGAGTACGAAACCTTCAGCGACGCGGCCCAGGCACACGCCTACATCGATGCCAGGGGTGCGCCGATCGTCATCAAGGCCGACGGCCTGGCCGCCGGCAAGGGCGTGGTCGTGGCCATGAGCCTCGAGGAAGCGCATGGGGCGGTGGAAGACATGCTGTCGGACAACCGCTTCGGCGACGCCGGCGCGCGCATCGTGATCGAGGAATTCCTGGCCGGCGAGGAAGCCTCGTTCATCGTCATGTGCGACGGCAAGAACGTGCTGCCGCTGGCCACCAGCCAGGACCACAAGCGCCTGCTCGACAACGACCAGGGCCCGAACACGGGCGGCATGGGCGCCTATTCGCCGGCACCGATCGTCACGCCGGCCATGCACGCCCGCGTGATGCGCGAGATCATCAACCCCACGATCCAGGGCATGGCCAGGGACGGCATTCCGTTCTCCGGCTTCCTGTATGCGGGCCTGATGATCGATGCCGCCGGCAACCCGAAAACCCTGGAGTTCAACTGCCGCATGGGCGACCCGGAAACCCAGCCGATCATGGCGCGCCTGAAGACCGACCTGGTGGGCGTGATGGAACACGCCGTCAACGGCACGCTCGATGCCGTGGGCCTGGAATGGGACCGCCGCACCGCGGTGGGCGTGGTGCTGGCCGCGGCCGGCTATCCGGAAGATCCGGTCAAGGGCGCCGTGATCGACGGCATTCCGGCCGAAACGCCGGAAGCGGTCACCTTCCACGCCGGCACCGCCGAAGTCGATGGCCGGCTGGTCACTTCCGGCGGGCGCGTGCTGTGCGTGGTGGGCCTGGGCGATTCCGTCAAGCTGGCGCAGAAGCAGGCCTACGAATCGGTCGAGAAGATCCATTTCGACGGCGTGCAGTACCGCCGCGATATCGGCTGGCGCGGCCTGAAGCACTGAACACGATGACGACACCGAATCCCGAAGCCGTCAAGGCCTGGCTGGTCGACCTGCAGGAGCGCATCGTTGCGGCGCTCGAGGAAACCGACGGCCAGCCGTTCCTGCGCGACGCCTGGCAGCGCCCCGAAGGCGGCGGCGGCATCTCGCGCCTGATCGAGGAAGGCAATGTGTTCGAACGGGGCGGCTGCAATTTCTCGCACGTGACGGGCGCCAAGCTGCCCGCTTCCGCGGCGGCGCACCGGCCCGGCATCGGCGGGCGCGCGTGGGAAGCCATGGGCGTCTCGCTGGTGCTCCATCCGCGCAATCCGTATGCGCCCACGGTGCACATGAACGTGCGCTTCTTCTCCACCTCCACCGAGGATGGCACGCCGGTGTGGTGGTTCGGCGGCGGCATGGACCTGACGCCCTACTACGGCAACGAAGCGGACGCACGCCATTTCCACCGCAGCTGCCGCGAGATGGTGGCGCCGTTCGGCGACGACCTGCACCCGCGCTTCAAGCAGTGGTGCGACGAGTATTTCTACCTGAAGCACCGCCAGGAAGCGCGCGGCGTGGGCGGCATTTTCTTCGACGACTTCAACGAGCGCGATTTCGACACCAGCTTTGCCATGGTGCAGAGCGTGGGCAACGGGTTCCTGGGCGCCTACCTGCCGATCCTGCAGAACCGCAAGGACACGCCCTACGGCGAACGGGAACGTGATTTCCAGGCTTACCGACGCGGCCGCTACGTGGAATTCAATCTCGTGTTCGACCGCGGCACGCTGTTCGGCCTGCAGTCGGGCGGACGCACCGAGGCGATCCTGATGTCGATGCCGCCGGTGGTGAAATGGCGCTACGATTGGCATCCGGCGGAAGGCACGCCGGAAGCGGCGCTGGCCACCGATTTCCTGCCGCACCGCGACTGGCTCAAGACGTGACGATTTGCGTCGCACTGCTGGGAGGCAGTTTCGACCCGGTCCATAACGGCCACGTGGCGCTCGGCGCCCTGTTCGCCAAGCTGCTGCAACCCGACGAGCTGCGCATCATCCC
>DASVVD010000183.1:0-5103 GCA_036386715.1 Pseudoduganella sp. | reverse complement strand
AATACGGCATCGTGATGGGTACCTCGCACCACGAACCGATGATGCGCGCCCACAAGGAGTGGTCGCGCTACGGCAAGGGGCCATGGGACTACAGCCGCAACGAGGGCGTGCTGAAAGACTTCTGGCGCGACGGCCTGAAGAAGACGCGCGACTATGAAAAAGTCGTCACGCTCGGCATGCGCGGCGACGGCGACGAACCGATGTCGCGCGATTCCAACGTGGCGCTGCTGGAGAAGATCGTTGCCGACCAGCGCACGATGATCGGCGAGGAACTGAACCCGGACATGATGAAGGTGCCGCAGGCCTGGGCCCTGTACAAGGAGGTGCAGGACTACTACGAGCAGGGCATGCGCGTGCCGGACGACGTGCTGCTGCTGTGGTGCGACGACAACTGGGGCAACCTGCGCCGCCTGCCCACGGCGCAGGAACGCAAGCGCGCCGGCGGTGCCGGCGTCTACTACCACTTCGACTACGTGGGCGGCCCGCGCAACTACAAGTGGCTGAACGTGACGCCGCTGCCGAAGGTGTGGGAGCAGATGCACCTGGCGTGGCAGCATGAGGCCACGCGCATGTGGATCGTCAACGTGGGCGACCTGAAGCCGATGGAAATCCCGACCGAATTCTTCCTGTCCTATGCGTGGAACCCGGCCGCGTGGCCGGCCGACCGGCTGCGGGAATACCAGCGGCTGTGGGCGGCGCGCGAGTTCGGCGAGCAGCACGCCGCCGAGATTGCCGACATCGTGGCGAAGTATGCCAAGTACAACGGCCGCCGCCGGCCGGAGATGCTGGAACCGGATACCTACAGCCTGGTGAACTACGATGAGTCGGCGCGTATCGTGGCCGAGTACCGGGCGCTCGAGGCGCGTGCCGAAAAGATCTCTGCCAGCCTGCCAAAGGAACGCCGCGATGCGTTCTACCAGCTGGTGCTGCATCCGGTAAAGGCCGGCGCGGTCGTCAACGAGCTGTATGCAACGGTGGGCCTGAACCGGCTGTATGCGAAGCAGGGCAGGGCGGCCGCCAACGACATGGCCGAACGGGCCCGCGCGCTGTTCCGTGACGATGCCGCGCTGACGCGCCGCTATCATGCGCTGAACGGCGGCAAGTGGAACCACATGATGGCGCAGACGCACCTGGGCTACACGTACTGGCAGCAGCCGCCGCGCAACGTAATGCCGGCGGTCAGCGAGGTGCAGGTGCCGAAGGCGGGCGAACTGGGCGTGGCTGTCGAAGGCGGCGAGCAGGTCTGGCCCGATGCGCAGGGCCTCAAGCTGCCGGTGCTCGACGCGTTCGAGCGCAAGCCGCGCATGGTGGAACTGTTCAACCGCGGCGGGGCGCCGGTCAAGTTCACGGCGCGCGCCAGCGAGCCGTGGATCGTGCTCGATCACACGTCCGGCACGGTGGACAAGGTGCAACGCATCGCCGTCGATGCGCGCTGGGACGAGGTGCCGGCCGGAACGAAGAGCGCCACGCTGTTCGTCACCGGGCCCGCGGGAGAAACCAGGATCGAGGTGCCGGTGCACAAGCCGGCCAATGCCGGGCAGGTGCGCGGCTTCGTCGAAACGC
Source organism: Pseudoduganella sp. (assembly GCA_036386715.1). GTDB lineage: Bacteria > Pseudomonadota > Gammaproteobacteria > Burkholderiales > Burkholderiaceae_D > Rugamonas. The sequence continues at coordinate 3,540 of DASVVD010000183.1, read as the reverse complement.
AGGGCGTGGTATCGGTCGAAGCGGAGCACTATGCCCGCGCGGTGCCCGCGCTGGGGCGCGCATGGCTGAACGTGCCGGACCACGGCCGCACGCTGTCCGGCATGACGACGTTGCCGGTCGATGCGCCGGCACTGTCGCCGGGCGATGGCATGCGGCTGGAATACGACATGCACCTGTTCAGCACCAGCAAGGTGACGGTGCGGGTCACGGTGGCGCCAACGCTGAAGTTCCAGCCGGGGCAAGGGCTGCGCTACGCGGTCGCGTTCGACGACGAGGCGCCGCAGGTCGTCAACCTGCATGCCGATGCATCGGAAAAGTACTGGGAAAAGATCGTCGGCGACGGGGCGGCGGTGTTCTCCACCCGGCACGTGGTCGGCAAGCCGGGCGCACACGTGCTGAAGATCTGGGCGATCGACCCGGCCGTGGTGCTGCAGAAGGTGGTCGTCGATGCGGGCGGGATGAAAGCCAGCTACCTGGGCCCGCCGGAGAGCCCGCGCGTGAAGTGACAGAACGACGCTGACACGGCTCAGCCCGTGTCATGGGGTCAGGCACCATGACACGGACTCGGCCGTTGGCGTCAGGCCTTGCGTTGCGGCATGGCCCGCAGCGAGGCGGCAATGGCGTCGCGCAGCGGTTTTGCGCGCAGCTGGGCGTCGTACGGGCAGGGCCGCTGCGGCAGCTTGTCCTTGCGCGGCGCCTCGTCCCAGGTCTGCAGCCAGCTGGCGTTGTCGGACAGGCCCCACAGCAGGAAATCCTTCAGCTGCGGGTACGAGAGCGTGACGTCGAGGTAATCCCGCGCCAGCGCGGCCACGCCGGCATCGCGCATCGTGAAGTCGGCCGGCAGCATGCGGTCGTTGACGTCGAACTCGGTGATCAGCAGGTCGAGGCCCATGCCGGTGACTTCATCGAGGAAGGTGCGCCAGTCGCGCAGCGGGTCGGTCTGCTGCCTGACGTCGTCCCAGGACCCGATGTGGCTCTGGATGCCCAGCGCCTGCACCGGCGTGCCGCGCTTTTTCAGCTCGCGCAGCATCTTCAGCACGCCGGCGCGGTGTTTCGCGCTGCCGGCATCCTCGCGCATGTAGTCGTTGTAGACCAGCTGCGCATGGGGCGCCTGTTCGCGCGCCACGCGGAATGCGAAGTCGACCTGCTCGATCGCCCCCATCCGCTGCGTGAAGACGTTGGCACGCATGTCGCCCGTTGCCGGGTCGACGGCCTCGTTGACGACGTCCCAGCTGTAGATGGTGGTGCCGTAGTGCCTGCAGACCGTGGTGATGTGTTCGCGCAGCAGGCGCTCCGCTTCGCGGGAGCCCTGGCCGAAATCGTGCGCAGTCACCCACGCCGGCAGCCATTTCGCCGGTTGCCAGACCAGGTTGTGGCCGCGCACCTGCATGCCCTCCTTGCGGGCCCACGCGTACATCTCGTCGGCCGGGCCGAAGTTGAACTGGCCCTGTTTCGGCTCGAGGGCAGGCCACTTGGTTTCGTTCTCGGCCACGATGACATTGCATTCGCGCGCCATCAGCGCGCGGTGGGCCGGGTCCTTGAAGAACTTGTAGCCGAGCGCGTTGCCGAAGCGCAGTCCCCTGGCCGCGGCGATCGCCTTCAGCGGTTCCGGATCGGCGGCGAACAGCGGGGGCAGGGTGGTGGCGCAGGCGGTGCCGGCCAGCAGGCGCAGCATGTCGCGGCGGGTGGTAGTCATGTTGTCTCCTGGTCTACCCGGTGGCCGGGCTTATTTGTCCATGTGGCGCATTTAGGTAGCGCTCCATTGAAGGTTACGCTAACATCGAAATTGGTGCAAACGGTTGCGCTACCAAAAAACAACGGAGACAGGAATGCGAATTCTAAATGGAGCGCTGGCGGCACTGCTGTCGCTGGTGGTTGTCGTGGCGCCTGCGCAGGCGGCCGAGGAAGACGGTTACCAGCTTTGGTTGCGGTACCCTCCGTTGCAGCAGAATGCTGCGCAGGCCGGCCAGGTCCAGCAGTACGCCCGGGCCATCGCCTACAGCGGCACGCTGTCGCCGACGATCCGCGCCGCCACGGACGAACTGCGCCGCGGCCTGGAGGGCATGGCGGGCAAGGCGCCCGTTGTCGGCACGCAGGTCGTCGCCGGCGCCATCGTGCTGGCCAAGGCCGGCGCGCTGCCGCCAGGGTTCAAGGCGGACGGGCTGGCGCAACTGGGCCGCGAAGGCTACCTGCTGAAAAGTGCCGTCCTCGGTGGCAAGCGCGTCACCGTGATCGCGGCCAACGACGATATCGGCCTGCTGTACGGCGCGTTCGGCCTGCTGCGCGCCATCGGCACCGGCAAGGAATTCAGTGCGATCGACGAGCGCTCGGCACCGAAGCTGCAGCTGCGCGTGCTGAATCACTGGGACAACCTGGACCGCACGGTGGAGCGTGGCTACGCCGGCCAGTCGATCTGGAACTGGTGGGAGCTGCCCGATATCCGCGACCGCCAATATGTCGACTACGCGCGCGCCAACGCCTCGCTGGGCATCAACGGCACGGTGCTGAACAACGTCAATTCCAAGGCCGAGATCCTCACCGCGCCGTGGATCGCCAAGGTGGCCGCGCTGGCCGATGTGCTGCGGCCGTACGGCATCAAGGTCTACCTGTCGGCACGCTGGTCCACGCCGCTCGAACTGAAGGAAACGAAAACCGCCGATCCGCTGTCGCCGGAAGTGGCGGCATGGTGGCGCGCCAAGACGGACGAGATCTACCGCGCGGTGCCCGATTTCGGCGGCTTCCTCGTCAAGGCCAATTCCGAAGGCCAGCCGGGTCCGCAGGATTACCATCGCACCCACGCCGACGGCGCCAACATGCTGGCCGCCGCCCTGGCGCCGCACAAGGGCATCGTGATGTGGCGCGCGTTCGTCTACGCGGCCGAGAAGCCGGACGACCGCGCCAAGCAGGCCTACAGCGAGTTCAAGCCGCTGGACGGCAAGTTCGCGCCGAACGTGCTGGTGCAGGTGAAGAACGGGGCGATCGACTTCCAGCCGCGCGAACCGTTCCACCCGCTGTTCGGCGCCATGCCGCACACGCCGCTGATGATGGAATTCCAGATCACCAAGGAATACCTGGGCTTCGCGATGCACCTGGCCTATCTCGGCCCGCTGTTCGAAGAAGTGCTGAAGGCCGATACCATGCAGCGCCCCGGCGGGCTCACCGTCGCGCAGGTGCTGGAGGACAGCGAACATGGCCAGCGCCCGACCGGCATGGCCGGCGTGGCCAACATCGGCAGCTCGCGCACCTGGAGCGGCTCGCATTTCGACCAGGCCAACTGGTATGCGTATGGCCGGTTCGCCTGGGATCCGCAGGGCGACTCGCGCGCCTTTGCCCGCGAGTGGGCCATGCAGACGTTCAGCCGCGAGCCGCAGGCCGTCACCCAGATCGTCGACATGATGATGCGCTCGCGCGAAGCGGTGGTGGACTACATGACGCCGCTCGGCCTGCATCACGTGATGGATACCGGCCACCATCACGGCCCGGGTCCGTGGGTGGACAACCTGGGGCGCCCGGACTGGAATCCCACCTACTATCACAAGG
>DASVVD010000182.1:0-5208 GCA_036386715.1 Pseudoduganella sp. | reverse complement strand
GCCCGCGCCAGGCTGAAGCGCAGCTGGTGCTGCTGCGCTTCGTCCAGGTTGAAGATCAGGTTGGCGCTCGGCAGCGCCTTCGTGTACGACGCGCCGCCTTCCACCGGCGTCGCCGGCGCGCCATTGCGCGATTCCATGCCGTAACCGGTCTGCTTCGTGTGCACCACGCGCAGGCCCAGGTTGCCGCGGTACTTCAGGCCGAACATTTCGCCGTCCAGGTCGCCCTGCGCGTAGACGGCACTGGTGCGCTCCTTTACCTTCCAGCCGGCCAGCAGGTCGGTCATGTTCTGCGTGCGGCCATCCGGGGAGAGTGCGCCGGCGCCGAACAGCGTGGTCGCGGTGCCTTCGAAATCGTTCAGCATCAGTGCCGGGAAGTAGCCATCCGCGCGGATGGTCTCGAACGCCGACGCCGGCAGGGAAGTGGCCGTGGTGGCCAGGTTCCAGGTGGTCTGGCTGAACGATTTCTCGCGGTCGGAGAAGCGCGCGCCGAACTTGATGCGGCTCAGCGGGCCCAGTTCGACCGGGCGCCAGGCCGACAGCTGGGCCGAGCGCAGCTTGTCGTCGACATGGCCGTCGGCGTCGATATACAGCGACGGCGCGCCGAAGATCGCGGCGTTGCCGGTGTCCTGCGAAAACGAATACGCCTGGTTTTCATTGCCGGTAAAGGCCCAGCCCAATGTGCCGGCGGCGCTGGTCTGGCGCACGTCCGCCCACTGGCTGTCGCGGTCCGCCCGGGATACGGCGACGTCGGCGTCGATTTTCCAGTCGCCCACGTTGAACTTGCCGTTCAGGCCGCCGGCAAGGTTGCTCATGTTCTGGAACCAGCGCGTGCTGTGGGTGGACACCGTCACGTCCCGGACAGTGGCGCCGGTCACATAGCCGTCGCGGATATCCAGGTTCGAGTAGTTCGGCGTCTGCCAGCCGTCCCAGTTGCCGATGTCGCCGGTCCAGTGCTGCACGCTCGGCTCGTAGATCTTGTTCTTGGCATAGTAGAGATCGGCCGTGATGTGCGCGTCGGGGCCGGCTTTCCACTCCACCTTGCCCAGCACGCTGGCGCGTTCGTTGCTGCCGCGCTTGATTTCATCCTCGAAGCCCCACGGGGTCTTGTCGACCTTGCCATCGCGGTTCATGTCCACCGAGTTGTTCTCGTTGAAGCCCCAGTGGTTCTTGCGCTTCTCGATGGAAGGCTGCTTCTGGTAGCTGGCGGCCAGCGCCACGCCGACGCTGCCGCCGGCCAGCTGGTCGATGTAGATGCCGCCCAGGCGCGGACGCAGGGCTTTCGCGTCCACGTCGTTGGCCAGCGGGTAGTACAGCGCATCGGCCTTGACGGAGATCTGGCGGCCCTTGTACTTCAGCGGCTGCACCGTCTGCAGGTCGATCGAGGTGGCGACGCCGCCTTCGATCAGGTCGGCGTTCTGGGTTTTGTAGACCACGGCGCCGGACAGCGATTCGGACGGGAACTGCTCGAAGCGCACGGCGCGGTTCGGCTCGGACGATGCCAGCTCGCGCCCGTTCAGCGTGGCCCCGATGAAGCGCTCGCCCATGCCGCGCGCCACGATCTGGCTGGCATTGCCGCGGTCCAGACCGGCGGCCAGGCCCGGCAGGCGTGCCAGCGACTCCGCGATCGTCGTATCGGGCAGCTTGCCGATGTCTTCCGACGACACCACCTCGACGATGCTGTTGGAATTTTCCTTGACGGACAAGGCGCTGCGTACCGATGCGCGGATACCGGTCACGGTCACCTGCTGCACCGCGGTGTCGCCGCTTGCGGGCGCTTCCGGTTGTGGTGCCTGCTGGGCAAAGGCGGCGGCAGGGACGAAAAACAGCGCGCGTACCAGCACGCTGATGGGGGTGGGCTTCATGGGGTCTCCGAGTCGTTATTATCAGAAATGCCGTCAGCATGTGTGGCACATGCCAATCGATCAACTTCTTGACCAAATCTTATGTGGCTGAAAGACCTGTCAGCCAATGAAATTTAACGGAGAAACTATATGAAATTGATATACATCGGTTTGCCCGCTGCCTAAGCCCTTGTATCGATACGGAAAATACCAATTGGCATGCTGCCGGGAACGCTGGTCAGTCGGACATGACTTGTTGCGTGCTTGTAACGAACTCGCACGCAGGTTGTCTTCCGGTTACTGGACAGGCTTCAGGCTGTTGGCCAGCGCCACGTACGCCTCCATCGGCACCGTTTCGGGGCGGCTGCCGGGATCGATGCCGACAGCGGCGATCTGCGGTTCGGTAAACATCCCTGCCAGGCAGTTGCGGATTACCTTGCGGCGCTGCGAGAACGCCTTGGCCACCACCGCTTCGAGCGTGGCGATATCGCAAGGCAGCGGCTCGGCGATCGGGATCATGCGCACGATCGCCGACTCCACCTTCGGCGGCGGATCGAACGCCTCGGGCGGCACGATGAACATCAGGGTCATGCGGTAGCGCCACTGCAGCATCACCGACAGACGGCCAAAGGCCTTGGTGCCCGGCTCGGCGACCATGCGCTCGACGACTTCCTTCTGCAGCATGAAGTGCTGGTCTTCGATCTGCGCCGTGAAGTCGGCAAGGTGGAACAGCAGCGGGCTGGAAATGTTGTACGGCAGGTTGCCGACGACGCGCAGCTTGCGGCCTTCAGGTACCGGGATCGAGCCGAAATCGAACTTCAGCGCATCGCCGGAATGGATCGTCAGCTTCTCGCGCGGGAAGCGCTTTTCCAGGCGCGTCACGAGATCGCGGTCCAGCTCCACCACGTGCATGTGCGGCAGCGACTTGAGCAGCAAATCCGTCATCGCCGCCAGGCCGGGACCGATCTCCACCATCGTGTCGCCATCGGCGGGCGCAATGGCGCCGATGATATCGGCGAGGACATTGTCATCGTGCAAAAAGTTCTGGCCGAAGCGCTTGCGGGCTATGTGTTTCATATTGTTTTTCTACCAAGGGGACTGTCCCCGTTTTTTGGCAACAAAGAAAACAATGCAAGGGCATTACTCAGAACGACAGCAGAGCCGCTGCCAGTTATCCAGGAATGCAGAATCTTGTAAAGTTCGTTGCCAAAAAATGGGGACAGTCCCCGATTTTAGGAAATATTTACTGGAGCGCGTGTACCGGTTTCAGTCATCAGTTGCCGCGGCTGGCATTGGCCATGCCCAGGGCGGCGGCGATGGCTTGTTCCATGCTGCCGCAGTCGGCGTGGCCGAGGCCGCGGGCGGCGAGGTCCAGGGCGGTGCCGTGGTCGACCGAGGTGCGGATCAGCGGCAGGCCCAGCGTGACGTTGATGCCGCGGCCGAACGTGGCGTATTTCAGCACCGGCAGGCCCTGGTCGTGGTACATCGCCAGCACGCAGTCGGCATCCTGCAGGTACTTCGGCTGGAACAGCGTGTCGGCCGGGTAAGGGCCGCGCGCATCGATGCCGCGGGCCTGCGCGGCGAGCAGGGCGGGCGTGATGACGTCGATCTCCTCGCGCCCCAGGTAACCGTTCTCGCCCGCATGCGGGTTCAGGCCGGTGACGAGGATGCGCGGCGCGGCAATGCCGAACTTGCTGCGCAGGTCGCGGTCGATGATGTCCAGTGTCGTGCCCAGGCCATCGATCGTCAGCGCCGCCGGCACGTCCTTCAGCGGCAGGTGCGTGGTTGCCAGGGCAACGCGAAGCTGCCCTGCCCCGGCCTCGCCGGCAGTGGCGGGGCCAGGCTCGCCGGCCAGCATCATCACCACCTGCGCGGTGCCGGTGCGGTCGGCGAAATACTCGGTATGGCCGGAGAACCGCACGCCGGCATCGTTGATCGTGCTTTTCTGCAGCGGCGCGGTGGCCACGGCCTCGAACCACCCCGCATTGATGCCTTCGATCGATGCATCGAGCGTGGCCAGCACATAGCGGCCATTTTCGCTGTCGAGCGTGCCCGGCACCACGTGCGCAGCCAGCGGCACGTCGATCACGGACAGCCGGTCCGGCCCGAAGTGCGGCAGGCCGCCGTTGCGCAGCGCCATCAGCGACAGTGCGCTGACGCGGATCGCCGGATCGATCGCCTGCGCCGTCATGGCGAGGAAGGCCGCGTCGCCCAGCAGCACGCAATTGACGCGCTCGCGCATTGCCCATGCGGCGCGCACCGAAATCTCGGGGCCGATGCCGGCCGGCTCGCCGGTGGTGATGGCAATGGCGGGTCGCACACCCGGGCGGCGGGCTGGCAGGGAAACGCTCACGGGGTCACGCTCACAGGGTCACGCTTATTCATGGGCCTTACTTCGTGATGTCGGTGCGCAGGTCTTCGCTGCGGAATTCCACGTAGGCGCGGTCACGCACCTCGCGCTGGAAGTCTTCCGCCGCTTCGCCCATCTTGCGTTCGCGCAGCGCCATGCGCGCTTCGTTGCGCTTCTTTTCCTTCGACATGTCTTCCGACTTGCGCTCCACCACTTCGATCAGGTGGTAGCCGAACGCCGTCTCGACCGGGCCGCTCACTTCGCCCGGCTTCAGCGCGTTCATCGCCTTTTCGAATTCCGGCAGTGTGTCGCCCGGGTACAGCCAGCCCAGGTCGCCGCCCTTCTTGCCCGATTCGTCGGTGGAGTAGATGCGCGCCAATTCCTCGAAGGTGGCCGACTTGCTGTCCAGCTTGGCCTTCATCTCGGCCAGCTTGCGCTTGGCATCTTCCGCGCTGGTGGCCGGCGTGACCTTCAGCAGGATGTGCCGCGCATGGGTCTGCTCCACGGCGGCCTCGGCCTGTGCTTGCGCCAGCGAGCGCTTGTCGATCAGCTTCAGGATGTGGAAGCCGGAGACGCTCTTGATGATCGGCGTGACCTGGCCCGGCTGGATTTTGTCGAGCGCCTCGGCGAACACCGGCGGAATGCGGTCGCTCGGGCGCCAGCCCACGGCGCCGCCCTGCAGTGCATCGGTCGCGTCGGAATACGTTGCCGCCACCTTGGCGAAATCGCCGCCGGTGCGCAGCTGGCGCATCACGTCCTCGGCGCGCTGCTGGCGCTGGGCGATCACGTCCGGCGTGGCGTTTTCGGGAATGCGCACCAGGATCTGCGAAATGTTTATTTCCTGCTGCTCCGCGGCCGCCGCCTGCTGCGCGGCCAGGAAGCTGTCCACTTCCGCTTCCGAGATCTGGATCTTGGCATCGACCTCGTGCTCGCGCAGGCGCGTGGTGATGATCTCTTCGCGGATCTCTTCGCGGAAACTGGCGAACGACGTGCCATCCTTCTCGATCTGGTCGCGCA
>DASVVD010000181.1:0-2457 GCA_036386715.1 Pseudoduganella sp. | reverse complement strand
CGCGCGCAGCCTGGCCCGCACGGTCAGCACGTATTCACCGGGGCCATTGCCGCCCGCAACGGAAGGCAACGCCAGCTTCACATCCTGCCGCGCCCCGGCCGCCACCTTCACGCCATCGAGCCTGCCTGTCTTCACGGCGCGGCCATCCTGCAGCAACTCCCAGTCGAAGTCGAGGTGCTCGACGCCGCGGAAGTCATAGCGGTTGACGACCGTGATCCGTCCTTTCTCGGGACTGCCTTCGAACACCACCGGCGAATAGACCTTCTGCAGCTCGTAGTATTCGGGGTCCGGCGTGCGGTCGCCGCGCACCACGCCGTCGCCGATCACGCTGTTGTCGCCGCGCTCCGGATTCAGGTCGAAGCCGGAGGCCCAGTACTGCCGCCCCTGCGCATCGCGCGCGAACACGCTCTGGTCGACCCAATCCCAGATGAAGCCGCCCTGCAGCTTGCGGTGCGCGCGGATCGTGCTCCAGTAATCTTCCAGGTTGCCCAGCGAATTGCCCATCGCGTGGGCGTATTCGCACTGGATCATCGGCTGGCGGAACGTGGGGTCCTGCGCGTAGTCGATCATCTTCGTGATGTCGTCGTACATGGGCGCGTAGATGTCCACGTAGTCGTTCGGCATGTGCACTTCGTTCAGCGTGCCGTGGCCGAGGTAGCTGATCAGCCGGGTCGGGTCGGCCTTCCTGATCCAGGCGGCGGCGGCCTCGAAGTTCGGCCCGGTGCCGGCCTCGTTGCCCAGCGACCAGAAGATGATCGACGGGTGGTTCTTGTCGCGCTCCACCATCCGGCTGACACGGTCCACGTGGGCCACGCGCCAGTGCGGCTGGTAGCCCAGCTGGATTTTTGCGCGCTCTTCGGCGCTTGGCGCACGGTCGCCCTTCTCCATGTACTCGTGCGATTCGATATTGGCCTCGTCCATCACGTACAGGCCGTATTCGTCGGCCAGGTCGTACCAGCGCGGGTCGTTCGGGTAGTGCGAGGTGCGCACCGCGTTGACGTTGGCCTGCTTCATCAGCTCGATGTCGCGCCGCATCGTTTCCATCGACATCACGCGGTAGGTAACCGGGTCGTGCTCGTGCCGGTTCACGCCGCGCATCATCACGCGCTTGCCGTTGACGCGCACTTCGCCGTCGGCGATCTCCACGGTGCGGAAACCGATGCGGCGTGATGTTGCCGACAGCACCTTGCCCTGCCCGTCGACCAGCTCCACCAGCAGCGTGTACAGGTTCGGCGTCTCGGCCGACCACGCTTTCACGCCGGGTACCGCACCGCCGAGCACCGCCTTGCGGTCCGCGCCCGGCGTGCCTTTCAGCTCCAGCACCGGCCGCGTGCCGTCCAGCACGCGCGCGCGCACTTCGACCGCCGCCGGCTGGCCTGCCACCTCGGCGGCCAGCTCGAAGCGGCCGTCCCGATAGGACTTGTCGAGCGATGCCGTCACGCGGAAATCGCGCAGCCGCGTCTTCGGCTCCGTATACAGGTAGACGCTGCGCTCGATGCCGGAAACTCGCCAGAAGTCCTGGTCTTCCAGGTACGAGGCATCGGCCCAGCGGTAGACCTCGATCGCCACCGTGTTGCTGCCGGGGCGCAGGAAGCGCGTTACGTCGAATTCCGACGGCAGCTTGGAATCCTCCGAATAGCCGACCTTCTCGCCATTGACCCACACGTAGTAGGCCGCGCCGGCGGCGCCGATATGCAGGAAGACGTCGCGGCCGTTCCAGTCGGCCGGGATATCGATGTTGCGGCGGTACGAACCGACTTCGTTCAGCTCATGCGGAATGAACGGTTCGTTGGCCGGGAACGGGTATTTGATATTGGTGAAGATCGGCTTGCCGTAGCCCTGCGCCTGCATCATGCCGGGCACCTGCACGGTGGCCCACTTGCCGATGTCGAACGACGGCTTGTAGAAATCCTTCGGGCGCGCTTCCGGATTGGGCGAATACGCGAACGACCAGGCGCCGTCCAGCGAGCGGAACCAGCTCGATGCGGCCTTGTCGCCGGCCAGTGCCTTGTCGGGCGATTCGAAGTTGAAGAAAGTGGCCTTCATCGGCTCGCGGTTCACGGCCACCACCTCGGGCTGTTCCCACTCGGTGCGCTGCTGGTCGGCCGCCATGGCGGGGAATGCCAGCGCGAATGCGACCGCCGCGGACAGGGTTGTTCGCTGAAGCATTTGTCTCCTTTATGGTATCGTTGTCAGAGACGATAGCTTAACGGAAACAGTTGCAAAAATCGCGTGGCGCATTCGGAAAATTTGCGGAGCATGCTCCGCAAACCGTGCGGCACCGCGATGGTGCCGGCGTCAGGCCTTCAGCACGATGCGCCGCTTCTCCCGCGCCGACTGGTACACCGCCTCGATGATGCGGATGTCGCGCAGCCCTTCCTCGCCGGGCACGATCGGCTCGCGGTTGCCGATCACGCACTGCGACAGGTGATCGAGCTGCGCGGCGAACTGCGTCTT
>DASVVD010000180.1:0-9083 GCA_036386715.1 Pseudoduganella sp. | reverse complement strand
GGCGAAAGTATGGGTGAAGATCATCACGGCAGCGAATACCATGGCACCGGCCGCGTAGGGAACGAATGACCGGCTTTGCGTCATGAGCAAGGCCAGCATCGCCTGCACGATGGGGCCGCACACCAGGACCGTGCGCGGGTTGATGCGTTTTTGCAGCAAGGCTGCCAGCGGGCCCGGTATCAGGTTGACGAAACCGAGCGCGATCAGCACACCGGCGACAGCCGCCGCGCCATAGCCCCGGTCGGCGCCAATGCGCTCGACAAAGGCGAACATCATCGCCTGCACCAGCGCCATGCAGCTGATGCCGATCCCCGCCCTCCATACTTCGCGCGGCAATCTGTCGCGGGCCAGCCGCGCGACCGGCATGGTGGACCGGGCTTGCGGAAAGCACAGCGCGGCCACGCAGGCGGCGAAGGCCATGATGGCGGCGAAAATCCAGAACAGGGCCGGTGCGCCCGCGGCACCGATCATTTTCGGCACGCCTGCCATGAACACGATGCCGAATACGCCAAGCCCGAAGCCGACGATGGCGAACAGCCGGTGGGGATTGTTGCTGCAGCCAATGGTGGCGTGGGTAACGCTCAACGCGGTGGCTGCCGCTAGTCCGGCGGCCACGTGCAGCAAGGCCATCACGGCGTAGTTTTCGACCAGTCCGACCGCGCCGAACGCCATGGCTGCGATGGCAAATCCTGCGGTCGCAGTGGAACGAACCGGTATCCGGGCCGACCGTGGCGCAATCAGCAGGCTGCCCGTCACGGCCCCGACCAGGAACAGGGTGGCCAGCCCTCCGGCCTGCTGGGGATCCATGCCGTAGCCGCTGATCAGCACGCCCACCCAGACCGGCAGCGCCACCAGGTCGACCATTCCGGCGCAGTGCGCGACCATCAGTGCGGCGCGCCCGCTCCAGCTTTCCGTTGTAGTGTTCATCGTTGTCTCCTTGATGTGTGAACGATTTGCGGGTGCGGCCAGGTCCACGCTGGTGGCGCAGGCCGGGTTGGGCTGGTGGCGCAGCCGGGTAGCCGGCGCGGACACACCGCTCGTTCTCGTCAGTTGTTTTTCTTAATGTAACGGTGCTGTGCCGTCTCCACCAATCGCACCTTTGGATTGGTGGTATCCGCAGCATCGATGCCTGTCGGCCGGCGACGGGTGCCGGCGTCGGGCAGCAAAATCCCGATAGCCGGCGCAATGCACCGGCAGACAATCCCGGCCGGCCAGCCGATGATGCCTCCATCGACACAAGGGAGGACATCATGAAGAACATTGCCATCGCCACAGGGCTTGCTGCCGCCTGCCTGCCCAGCCCTTCGTGGGCTGCCGGACTTCGCCCTGACGGAGGGAAAATCTGCGAGGAACACTATTCCACTCGCCCGGCCACCGCCGCCTGGCGCAACGCGAAATGACCGGGAGGATATCGCCATGAACTATCGAACCATCGCCGACATGCAGGTTTCCGCGCTGGGCCTGGGCTGCATGGGCATGTCGGAATTCTACGGCGCCACCGACGAGGCGCAATCGCTGCGCACGCTGGAGGCGGCTTTCGAGGCCGGCGTCACGCTGTTCGACACCGCCGAGTCCTACGGCGGCGGCGACAACGAACGCCTGCTGGGCCGTTTCCTGGCCGGGCATCGCGCCGGTATCCGGGTCGCCACCAAGTTCGGCATCGTCCGGCAGCCCGGCAAGTACGAGCGGCGCATCGACAACTCGCCTGCCTACATTCGCCAGGCCGCCGAAGGGTCGCTCGACCGGCTGGGGATCGACACGATCGACCTGTATTATGTGCACCGCCTCGATCCGGGCGCAGCGCTGGAGGACACCATCGGCACGCTCGCCGACCTGGTCCGCGAAGGCAAGGTGCGCGCCATCGGCCTGTGCGAGGTCGCGCCCGCCACGTTGCGGCGCGCCGCCGCGGTGCACCCGATCGCCGCCGTGCAGAGCGAATATTCGCTGTGGACCCGTGATCCGGAACAGGGCCTGCTGGACACCTGCGCCGAACTGGGTACCGCCTTCTGCGCGTACAGCCCGCTCGGCCGCGGCTTCCTGACCGGTAAATTCGATACCGCGACGCCGCTGGCGCCCGATGACTTCCGCAGCTTCAATCCGCGCTTTACGGGCGACAACCTGCAGGCGAACCTCCGTATCGCGGCCACGGTCCGCCAGTTCGCCGAGGGCCTGGGATGCACGCCGGCCCAGCTGGCCCTGGCATGGCTGCTGGCCCAGGGCGGGCACGTGATTCCGATTCCCGGCACGAAGCGCGAGGCCTACCTGCGCGAGAACCTGGGCGCGCTGGACGTGGCGTTGACACCGGCCGACGTTGCGGCGATCGGTGCGGCGCTGCCGCCGGGTATCGCCGCCGGCCAGCGCTACACTGACGAAGGCATGAAGGGCCTGAACGCCTGAACGCCTCGCGTCCGATCATCGCGCAAGGCGGCCGGCGGGAGCACCCTTGCGAACAGGAAGCCGCACGGCATGCGAGGCAGCGCGGCTGGACGACGTGCAGCTGCCGCCGCATGCCCGGGCTATCGCTGGACCATCCGTGCAGCGCGGTAGGCGCCCGGCGCCGTGCCGGTCGATTCGCGGAATACCTGCGAAAAATGGCTCGGGCTCGCATACCCGACCGCGAGGCCGATATCGAGCACCGACTGCGCCGTTTCGCTCAGCAGCCGCCGCGCCTCGTCCATGCGCAGGCGCACGAAGTAGCGCGACGGCGCCATGCCGGTGGCCTGCTTGAACACGCGGGAGAAATGGAACATGCTCAATTCCGCCAACGCCGCCAACTGGCCCAGGTCGAAAGGCTCGGCCAGGCCGGCGTGCATGGCATCCAGTACGCGCCGCAGCTTGAACGCCGGCAAGCCACCGCGCACCACGGGACGGCCATCCGTCGCGCGCTCGTAGTGCGCCACCACGCGCGCCGTGATCGCCTGCGCCATGCCATGGACGAGGCTGGGGGAAGCGGGCGTGGGTCCGGACAATGCCGCGTGCAGCGCCTGGAACAACGGGTTCAGTATGGCGTCCAGCTCGCCGGAAACCTCGCGCAAGGCAAACTGCGCCAGCGCCTTGCCGGTCAGTTCGTCCACCACCCGGGCCAGCAGCGGCAGCCCCAGGTAGACGTGCATGACGCGGAACGGTTCGTCACCGGTACTGCGCCAGCGCATCTCGACCGGCGCGGGCGAGGTGGTCAGGTAAAAATCGCCGCGCCGCACAGGGACGGCGAGCCAGTCACCGCCCAGCGGCCGCTCTTCCACGATGGCCTCGCCGGACACGATCCAGACCAGCATCGGTTCCGGCACCGCCGGCACCACGACCGGCGCCTGCACGGCGGCCTGGGCATGGATTTCCACGTGAATATCGTCCGGCGTGCGCGCCCTGCGCTCGCGCAGCAGTTCACCTGGAATATGCGCCTTCATCGCTTCGACCGAGGCCGTGAGGTTCATGCATTTCTCCTTGTAGCATCGACGGCATTCGCCAGGAGCGCGCCCTGCTGCACCATGCGCGCGATGGGCAGTTCATTGTAATGGACCAGTCGTCAGAAAGGACTTGCCGTCGGCCGCACGATGATCTCGCTGACATCGACATCGGCCGGCTGTTCGATGGCAAAGTGAATCGCGCGGGCGATCGCTTCGGGCTTGATGGCGATCTTGCGGAAGCCGCGCATTTCCTCCCGGCCGCCGGGATCGGAGATCGACTCGGCCAGCTCGGATTCGACCACGCCAGGCGAGACGACGGTGACGCGGATGTCACCGCCGACCTCCTGCCGCAAGCCTTCCGAGATCGCGGCAACGGCGAACTTGGTGGCGCAGTAGACAGCTGCGGTGGGACTGACGGTGTAGGCGCCGATCGAGGCCAGGTTGATGATCTGGCCGCTGCGTTGCCGTTGCATCACCGGCAGCGCCGCGGCGATGCCATGCAGGACACCGCGCACGTTCACGTCGATCATGCGGTTCCACTCGTCGACTTTCAGTGCTTCGAGTTTCGACAGCGGCATCACGCCGGCATTGTTCACGATGACGTCGACCCGGCCATGCCTGTCGAGGGCGAAGTCGACGAACGCCTGCATGCTTTCCAGGCTGGTCACGTCGAGCCTGCATACCGCGGCCGAACCGCCTTCGGCACTGATGCGTCCAGCCAGTTCGTCCAGGCGATCGGTGCGCCGGGCACCGAGGATCACGTGCATCCCGCGTGCCGCAAGCAAGGCGGCGGCGGCTTCGCCGATACCGCTGCTGGCACCAGTGATCAGGACGACTTTTTGCTGTGCTGCGTTCATGAGGTTCTCCGTAATTGGTTGCGATGGAGGCAGTATGCGAGGCAAGGCCGGCGCGGGGAATATCCGTTATTATTCGCCAATTGCCTATTTCTCCAATCCGCAAAAGCGGACAACAAGCCGACAACAAACGGACAGACATGAACGGACAGACATGACAGAGGCGCGACAACGCCGGATCATCGGTTTGCTCGGCCAACTGGCACCGCATGAGGGCTATACGCTGTCGGCTCTTCCCGGCCTGAAGTTCATGCGCGCCAATAGCGACATCGCACGCACGCCGGTGATGTACGAGCCCTGCATCGTCATCGTCTGCCAGGGCCGCAAGCGCGGCTTCCTGGGCGATCAATCGTATGTCTACGATGCGCACCATTACCTGGTGCTCTCGGTGCCGCTGCCATTCGAGTCCGAAACGCAGGCCACGCCCGCCGAACCCATGCTGGCCGTCGCCATTTCGATCGACCTCAACATGGCAGCCGAACTGGTGCTGGCCCTGGAACAACCGCGCCGGATCGATGCGGCCCCCACGGGTATCCTGTCGACGCCCCTCGACGATCAGATGGGCGATGCGCTGCTGCGGCTCCTCGAGGCACTGCAGTCGCCATCCGACGCGCAGATCCTCGGGCCCGGCATCGTCCGGGAGCTGATTTACAGGGTATTGACCGGCCCCCAGGGCGGGTCGATTCGTGCGGCGCTGACGCAGCAAAGCCAGTTCGGCAAGATCGGCAAGGCACTGCGGCGTATTCATGCAAGCTACGACAGTCCCATCGACGTGCCGACGCTTGCGGGCGAAGCCAACATGAGCGTGGCGGCGTTCCACGCCCACTTCAAGGCGGTGACGCAGACGACGCCGATGCAATACCTGAAGACGACCCGCCTGCACAAGGCGCGCCTGTTGATGGTGCAGGATGGCTTGAACGCGGCGACCGCCAGCCACCGGGTGGGCTATGAAAGCAGCTCCCAGTTCAGCCGCGAATTCAAGCGATTCTTCGGCCGCACGCCTGCCGACGAAGCGGCGCAGATGAAAAACGCGCTGATGCAGGTGCCGGCGCAAGCGCCGTCCGCGTCTGGAACGCTGCAGTAATTGTGGCTGCCGACAAAGTCCCCGGCTTCCTGCAGCAGGCCACCACGGAATTCGCCGTCGGCCGCGCCTCCGGTATCGGCCCCACCCGCTGTGACAGCCCATAGTCCGATCGCACGTTTCCGGGCCCGCAACCGATGGCACCGGGCCTGGCGCGCCAATCGGCTAGCCCTGCTTGCGGCGCCATCCATGCAGGCCAAGCAATCCGAGCCCGCCCAGCAGCATGGCGGTGGTGCCCGGCTCCGGCACGGCCAGCACGAGATCGAGCACCAGGCGGGAGTCCGGCGAGAACAGCACGCCCGCGCTGTTGATCATGACGGCATCGCCCAGGAACGAGACGGCAAGCGGCGCATAGGTGCTTGCCGGATTGACAGTCACCCCCAGGATCGTCGGAGCACCTTCGAAACGGATCACATGACCATTGAATGCGGCATTGGCGGCAACCTGGTTCGTGAAGTACTGCAGCTCGATGGTCGTTGCGCCGATATCCACATCGACGGGGATCAGCGGATAGAACGAACTCAGCGGCATGAGACTGCCGCTGGGAAACTCAACGGCACTTCCCACGACCGAGGTGCCGATCGTCGAGATCCTGCTCAGCTCATCCGGCGAAGTACAACAATACACTGCAGCGGATACTTCGGCCCCTGTCAATACCTGCGCCCGCGCCAGCGCGGATACCCCCATTGAAACAACGGCGGCTGCCAGCAGAAACTGTTTCATGGCCTTCCCCCCTGTCGGTTGTGTCGGTCGGATTGTTCCGTTTCGCCGCTATCCTCCACACTGCCGGTGCATGGCCGGGCACGCCTTCGTGCACACGACAGGTTGCAGCGTGCAACCAGGCGGAACCTCCCAAGCTTACGCCAGAATGCCGTCGCGACCGCCAAATTTTGTCCTGGAGTCGCCCGGGCCAGCGCCCTGTGGTTTATTTGATCCCGCCTCGGCCATGGTAGCGGCACCGGGGCCGGGGCGCCAGCGAGCGGAAGCCATCGCACACTGAAAGCGGATTGAAAGCCTGGCGCACGTATAGTCTTCGCATAAACCAATATATCGACGATAACGATCGGAGACACCATGAATCGATTCCCTCTCCTGCCGCGCTCCTTGCGACGCGCGTTCCATGACACGGCTGGCCAGCACCGGGACAGGTACCTGGCCGCCTGATCACGCCGTTCAGGTTCCGATATCGCCGGGCCCGGCTTGCAGGGTGGCGCGGCGCGATCGGCAATCCCGGCTTGTCCCACTGCCGCGGCGCCCGATGGCTGCAGCACATCACCACATTCAAAACCGGGCTTCCCAGCCCCGCATCAAGCCAGGACCCGCGCCTGGAAGGAGAAATATGATGTTGACCGCACTGGCCTATTCCATGGTCGTTGTTTTCATGTTCCTGATCATGACCAAGCGCCTGCCGGCGCTGGTGGCATTGATCGTCGTGCCGATCGCCTTCGGGCTGATCGGCGGCTTCGGGCCGGAACTCGGCAAGATGATGCTTACGGGCATCAAAGCCCTGGCGCCGACCGGCGTCATGCTCATGTTCGCGATCCTGTACTTCGGCATCATGATCGATGCCGGCCTGTTCGACCCCGTGGTGCGCCTGATCCTGCGGCTGGTGCAGGGCGATCCGATGAAGATCGTGGTCGGCACGGCCGCGCTGGCGATGTTCATTTCGCTCGATGGCGACGGTGCCACGACCTACATGATCACCGTGTCGGCCATGCTGCCGCTCTACAAGCGCCTCGGCATGAGCAAGCTGGTGCTGGCCTGCGTGATCATGCTGGCGGGCGGCGTCTTCAATATCCTGCCATGGGGTGGCCCGACCGCACGCGCCGCCAGCGCGCTGGGTGTCGACGTCAGCCAGATCTTCGTGCCGATGATCCTGCCCATGGCCGTCACCGCACTGTGGGTGCTGTTCGTCGCCTATATCCTTGGCATGAAGGAGCGCAAGCGCGTCGGCGTGGTCACGCTGGACAGCAGGATCGATGCGAAGCATGTAGCGCAGCAGGTGCCGGAAGCAGTCCTGGTGCAGCCAGCCGGTGCCGGGCTTTCCGGGCTGGGCCGGATGGACGGCACCACGGGCATGCACGCAGGCTATGACGCCGGTGCAACCCTGGGAAACAACGTGCATCGCATGCCGGGCAGCGATACCGTCCCGGGTGCCACGGCATCTGCGGCTGGACCGTTTGCCGCCGGCACAGAACCGGACATGCCGGTTCCTACCTCGAGCGTGGCGCGGCCGAAGCTGATCTGGGTGAACTTCATCCTGACCGCCGTGCTGATGACCGGACTGATCATGGGCGTCCTGCCACTGCCGGTGCTGTTCATGATCTTCTTTGCCATCGCCATCATGATCAACTACCCCGGCCTGCAGGAGCAGAAGGAACGGATCGCCGAGCACGCACCCAACGTGCTGCCGGTGGTCTCGCTGATCTTCGCCGCGGGCATCTTCGTGGGCATCCTGCAGGGCACTAAAATGGTGGACGCGATCGCCGCCAGCGTCATCACGGCGATCCCGACCTGGATGGGCCCTTACATGGCGGTCGTCACGGGCATCCTGAGCATTCCGTTCACGTTCTTCATCTCGAACGACGCGTTCTATTTCGGCATCGTGCCGGTGCTCGCCAAGGCCGGTGCCGTCTACGGCATCTCGGCCGTCGAGATCGGCCGGGCATCGATCATCGGCCAGCCGGTTCACCTGCTCAGCCCGCTGGTCGCCTCGACCTACCTGCTGGTCGGGCTGTCCGAAGTCGAGTTCGGCGACCACCAGCGCTACACACTGCTGTGGTCGATCTCGGCAGCGCTGGTCATGCTGGTGGCCGCCATTGTCTTCGGCGTGATTCCTTTCGTCGGCAACACCTGACCGAGGACCGGATGGCGGCAGGCGCCCGGTAGCCGGGACCTGCCGCCTACCGCGCCCCGTGCGAACGAACCAGTTTCAACAGCTTCCGGAACGCGGGCGACATCGCCGTATCGGAAGCGTCCAGCGACACCGTCCGGTCGCCGACCTCGATCTTCATGCGGTAGCGGCGGCCATCCGGCATCTGGGCAAAGGCCTGTATCGGCGCGGGGCCTTTGCCCGCACCGGTTTCCGCCTCCACTTCGCGCACCAGCTGTTCGCAGGCCTCGGATTCGCCGGGCGGCAGGTTGGCCGATTCCAGGACAATCGGTTTCGCCAGGCCGGGTGCGGAGACGAAGCCCCCCTCGATCGCTACTTCGATACGCATGATTCCCCCAATGCAAACAGGCTCCACCGGGCACAGCGCCTGGCGGAGCCGGATTTCCGACGCGGCAAAATCTACAGCACGCCGACATCCTTCCAGGCCTGGATGACGGCTTTCGCCTCGTCACTGCCGGCACCGAACAGCTTTTCGGCGTTCGACCGCGTCAGTTTTGCAAACGCCCGGAACGTGGATTTCGGCTTCAGGCGCGCATCGAGCAGGGTGTCGTACCAGATCTTGCCGGCACGTTCCCACGCATTGCCGCCGATCGCCACCGCAGCCAGGTAGAAGGCGTGATTCGGGATGCCCGAATTGATGTGCACACCGCCGTTGTCCTGCACCGTCACCACATAATCGGCCATCTTCGCCGGCTGCGGGTCCTTGCCCAGCACATTGTCATTGTAGGCCGTGCCGGGCGCCTTCATCGAACGGATCGCCTGCCTGTCGGGGCCCGGTTCCAGGAACAGCTGGGCGCCGATCAGCCAGTCCGCCTCGTCGGCCGTCTGCTTCAGGGCATACTGCTTGACCA
>DASVVD010000179.1:0-5701 GCA_036386715.1 Pseudoduganella sp. | reverse complement strand
CTCAACTGGTGCTCCGCTTCTTCTAGAATCGGCTCGAAAGGACACCGCCTTTCATACTGATAATAAGATTCAGGAGACCAGAAATATGTCATCGACCCGCCTCCCGCGTTACCGCATCCGTCCTACCGTTTGCGCCGCCGCTGTCGCCACCGCGCTGTCCCTGCTGTCCATCGAGACCGCCAGCGCGCAACAGGCGTCCGCCGCGCAAACGTCCAATGTCGTCGTCGTGTCCGGCACCCGGGCATCGGTGGCGTCGGCCATCGACCGCAAGAAGAATGCCGCCACGGTGGTCGATTCGATCGTGGCCGAGGACATCGGCGAATTCCCCGACAAGAACGTGGGCGAGGCGCTGTCGCGCGTGACCGGCGTGCAGCTGTCGCGCGATTTCGGCGAAGGCTCGCAGGTGAACATCCGTGGCGTGGAAGCCAACCTGAACCGCATCGAGATCAACGGGCTGTCCGTGCTGTCCACCAACGGCACCGCCGGCCGCGGCGCCGAGCTGCGCGAGCTGCCGGCGGAACTGATCAAGTCCATCGACGTGTTCAAGGGCGTGACCGCCGACCAGACCGAGGGCGGCATCGGCGGCACCGTCAGCATCAAGACCAACATGCCGCTCGACTTCAAGAAGCGCACGGTGGTCCTGAAACTCGAGGGGGAGCACAGCACCAACCGCGGCGCCGTGCAGCCGCGCGGCGGCCTGCTGCTGGCCGACAAATTCCTCGATGGCCGCCTGGGCCTGATGGCGAACCTGGTGTACGACAAGGTCTACACGCAGAACGATTACGTACGCAACAGTAACTGGCGTTACCTGCGCGACTGGGATTTCTCGCCCGAGAAAACCAATACCAGCCTGAACTCCGCCGCGGCCGCGGTCGGCACCAAGGCCGGTTGCGCCGCACTCGCCGGGGCCAACAGGACCGCCTGCGAAAGCCAGTGGAACGACTACTCGCCGGGCGTGCCGCGCTACGGCATCTGGACGCGCGACCACAAGCGTTCTTCCGCCGAGCTGACCGCGCAGTACAAGGTCAACGCAGGCCTCGATGTCTGGGCGCGCTACAACAAGAACGACCAGAAGCAGATGCTGAACGACCGCAACTACACCACCGATTTCGGCTCGCTCAACCGGTTCTCCACCGGCGGGGTGGCACCGGTGTATGGCGCCAATGGCGCGGTGCTGCCAGGCTCCGCCACGGCCACGTGCGCCAATCCCGCCAGCGGCGTCACGCCGCCTGGCATGTCGTTCACCAACCACGTGATGACCGAGTTCAACGCCGGCACCTGCCAGAACGTGCCGGGTCAGGGCGCGTCGTACAACTTCGATACGGCGGCGCGCGACTTCGCCCTGAACATCAATTCGAACTACAAGTCGGCGGGCTTCAACTGGAAGGGCAGCCGCTGGTCGGCCGAGGGCCTGGTGGCGAAGACCGATTCGTTCTACGAACTGCACACCAACCTGATCTCAATGGCCGGTAATATCCCCGGCCTGAAGGTCACGCTCGACGACCAGGGCCTGCCGAAGTTCAACTTCCCGGCCGGCTACGACCCCAACGACAGCAGCACCTATACCCGAATCCGCTCGCAGTACCAGCCGTCGTTCACGGACAACACCGAAGACCAGGTCAAGCTGGACTTCAAGTACCGGCCGGATATGCCGTTCTTCAAGTCGCTGTCGTTCGGCGGCCAGGGCCGCAAGTCCACCTCCGAGCAATACCGCTGGACCGGCTACATGGTCACCGGCGATCCGAACTCCACGGCCGACGACGTGATCGTGCGCAGCCCGGAAGTCCTGCACGAGATCATCTACAATCCGCGCAATACCACCGGCGTGCTGCAGAACAACGGCGCCATCATCCCGGGCACCGGACTGACGGCCAACAACACCACGCGCTACGTGACGGCGGGACAGATGTCGGGCCTGATCGATGCGATCCGCACCAACACGCCGGGCAGCTTCCTGAACGGCTACAGCGGCCTGTCCGGCTACCCGAGCGGCTGGATGGCGCCGAGCTTCGCCAATTCCACCCAGTTTTTCGACCTGTCGCGCTACAACCACGACCTCCTGCGCAACTCGATCGGCAACGACGGCAAGTCGTATCCGATGCCGCCGCAGTTCGCCGTGGAAGAGAGCATCCGCGCATTCTACGTGCGGGCCGACTTCGCGCACGAGCTGTTCGGTGTGGAGTGGGACGGCAACGTGGGCGTGCGCTATGCCGGCACGCGCACCCGCGCCACCGGCCTGCAATCGTCGCGCGTGTATTCGAACGATGCGAACGGCGTGCGCGTGGAAACCATCAAGGCCAACCAGGTCGTCACGCACGAGAACAAGTACAGCGACGTGCTGCCCAGCGTGAACCTGGCCGGCTGGCTGGTGCCGGACAAGCTGGTGGCCCGCATCGGCTGGGGCAAGGTCATGGCGCGCCCGCTGATCGACAAGATGACGCCGAACATCAGCTGCATCGCCGGCAGCGGCCAGTCGCAGTTCGGCGGCGACGGCAGCGCCGACGATTGCACGGCCGGCAATATCGACCTGAAGCCGTTCCGCGCCACCAACAAGGATGCCAGCGTGGAGTGGTATCCATCGGCCGACAGCCAGCTGTCGCTGGCGTTCTTCCGCAAGGATATCCGCACCTACATCCAGAACGACGTGACGATCGGGAACGTCGACGTGTTCGGCGACGGCACGCGCTGGGACGTGAAGACATCGATCAACAGTGAAGGCGCCACGACGAAGGGCTGGGAACTGGCTGGCCGCACGGCGCTGACCATGCTGCCCGGTCTGTTCAGCGGCCTGGGGCTGGACGCCAACTACACCCGCATGAGCTTCGACTATGCGGCCGGCAAGGAGCTGTTGAACCCGCTGGACAACTCGGTGCTGCCATACCCCGGCATGTCGCGCAACAGCTACAACGTGGGCGTGTGGTACGACCTGGGCCAGTGGAACGCGCGCCTGGCCTACAACTACCGCGACGGCTATTACACCGGCACGGTGGATTCGAATGCCTCGCTGCCGGTGTATGGCGAAAAGACCGGCTTCCTCGACGCCAAGCTGCAGTTCCGCGCCACCGACAACCTGACGCTGTCGATCGAAGGCAAGAACCTGACGGACGAGGGACAGTTCCTGAATGCCGGCTCGACGTCGCGGCGCAACGAGCTGGCCTGGTCGGGTCGGCGTTATTTCGTGGGAGCGACCTACAAGTTCTGAGCCGGGCATCGCTGGTGAAGTTCCGCTACCCGACACCGCCAGGTGTCGGGTAGCGCTGTTGTTTGTGCAAGCCGCGACCTTTTGCACGCGGCCACTGGCACCCTTCTTGCATCGCTTTCCGTACTCACAGCGCACCGCACAGGAGGGAACATGGCTCACCGATCCAGATCACCCGCAATATTTTGCGCACTCCTCACGCTGGCCTTGCTGTCGCTGGCCGCTGCCGCCACGGCAGCCAATCCGCTGGGCATGGCCGTTGCCGGCGCGCCATCGATGTTCGTGCTGGCCGTAGCGGAAGCGCGGGGTGACAGCAAGGAGGGCAGGGCTGTCCAGCAGGACCGCGAACCGCCGTCCGATACCGCGCTACCGGTTGCGGAGCGCAGCCGCCAGGCCGCCGCGCAACCCGTGCTGCGCGAGCGCAGCGACGACCGCAGGCTCGTCGACGGCCGCGACATTCCGTTGCGCTGAGCGGGTCATTGCGGCACCGTGCCGGTGCACGCGTGCTTCACGGGGACGCAGTTGCCCGATAATTGCCCGTAATCGGGCATTACTCGGGCATTACTCGCGGAAGGGATTGCGCTCGTTCAGCTCATCCATGTAGGCGTCGATCCCGCCGCTTTCCCGTTCCAGGAAGCGCTCCACCGCATCGGCGAACGCCGGATGGGCCAGCCAGTGGACCGACCAGGTGCGCGTGGGCAGGAAGCCGCGCGCCATCTTGTGTTCGCCCTGCGCGCCGCCCTCGAACGTGGCGATACCCTGCTCGATGCAGAACTCCAGCGGCTGGTAGTAGGCGGTCTCGAAATGCAGGCAGGGCACGTGCTCCAGCGCGCCCCAGTAGCGACCATACAGCGTGTCCGCGGTGTGGATGAGCAGCGACGCGGCGATCGGCCTGCCGTCCTGTTCCGCGATCACCAGCAGGATATTGTCCGGCATGGTGGCGCCGATGCGCTGGAAGAAATCGAGGTTCAGGTAGGGTGACGAGCGGTGTTCGGCATACGTGTTGCAGTAGCAGCGGTGGAAGAAGCGCCAGTCGGCATCCATGGCGTCGATGCCGCGCACGCGGCGCATCGTCACGCCGGCCTCGCGCACTTTCCTGCGCTCGGCGCGGATGTTCTTGCGCTTCTTGTGCTCCAGCGAGGCCAGGAACGCCTCGAAGTCCGCGTAGCCCGCGTTCAGCCAGTGGAACTGCACGCCGCTGCGCAGCAGGAAGCCGGCATCGGCCAGCGCTTCGGCCTGCGCCTGCGGCGGATACAGCACGTGGGTGGACGACACGCCCACCGCCGCCTGCTGCTCGCACAGCAGTGCGACCAGCGCGGCACGCGCAGTGTCGTCGCGTGCCATCAGCCGCGTGCCCGTTACCGGCGTAAAAGGAATCGCCGACAGCAGCTTGGGGTAATACTCCACGCCGTTGCGGTGGTAGGCATCGGCCCAGGCCCAGTCGAACACATATGACGTATCCCCGTATACCCCCATATCTGTCTGAGTAGCGATAGCTTTCGTCATCACTGAGACCGTCATCCGAAAGTGTGTGTGCTTTGCCTGTCGCGTATCTTGTCACGTACGACGCTGCTTTTACCCGAAGCCTGCCCGCAGCTTGAGGTCCGCTTGCCAACTAGATTCTGTTTGCTCCACTATATTGCGAATCCTTTTCATAAAAAACATAAATTTGCTTGACGCAGTGAGAGCTCGAAGGCACGCGGCCGCTGTGGTCAGAGTGTGCGGAAGCTGTTGGCAACGGGTTTTCGTTGTCAATGGCTTGTGCACACGTTCCGAAGGACTGTCCACAGCTGACACAGTGTGGCAACCCAGCAGTGGACCAGGCAGGCAATTGCACTTGGACTTCATGACGGAGCATGAGCTTTAGCAGCACGGGCCAGGGCTGAGTCCGTGTTCGTACATCCACTTCTTGACCTCTACTTCGCGCCATCTCAGCATTTTCGAGCCAGGGATGTACATTTTGGGTGGTAAATCAAAAGGCTTTGTCGCCAAAGTTCGGCGGATTGCTGCGATAGATGTGCCCATCAACACTGCCAGCTCTCCAATGTCGAGGTAATTTGTCATCTATAGCTCCCCATTTTGTTTCGTAAACTGGGGTATAGCTAAAGCATTTATATGCGACATCTAAGCAACGTGTGACGCTGATGCCGGTCGGCTGTACACCATTATTTGTACTCGAGAGCTTCGAGATGCCTTCCCTTGGCCGGTTGCTAGAGGTATTCGGCTGGGTCGAGCAAAATTTGCATGCACTCCACTGCGCAGATAACGTATAAATCGATACGCTACACGGGGTTCTGACAATCTTGAGAACCTTAAAAAATGAGAAATACCGTGATGTTATCCCTGACGACCGAGCTCGACGGCAGCGTCACCGGCAACCTTTGCAGCCTTTTCGAATTCAAAATCGCAACGACTCGACCTGTGGATATCAACGCTGCGTTAAGCGCACGAGGAATACGTAAATTTGCATTCATGGGACCAAAAAGCGGTGTCGAATGTTCG
>DASVVD010000178.1:0-2618 GCA_036386715.1 Pseudoduganella sp. | reverse complement strand
TGCTCGACGAAGTGCATACCTATGTCGGCACCAGTGGCGCCCATTCCGCCCTGGTACTGCGGCGCTGGCGCCATTTGCTCGATGCCCCGGTCGTGTGGTGCGGCCTGTCGGCAACGCTGCAGGAAGCACCGCGCTTCTTCGCCGACCTGGTCGGACTGAGCATTGACAAGGTCGAGGAGGTGACGCCAACGTCCGGCGAGATGCGCGAAGTGGGCGCGGAATACCAGGTCGTGCTCAAGGGCGACGCCATGCTCGAAGCGTCGCTGCTGTCGACCACGATCCAGTCGTCGATGCTGCTGGCCCGCATGCTCGACCCCTCGCGCGACGGGCCGTCCGCCGGCAGTTTCGGCCGCCGCCTGTTCGTGTTCACCGATAATCTGGACGTGATCAACCGCCTCTACAACAACCTGCAAGACGCGGAGGGTTACACGATCTTCGGCAATACCCATACCAGGCGTGTGCCTCTGGCGGCCTTGCGCGGCGGCGGCAACGAAGACGACGTACGCCGCGACCGCGACGGCCAGCGCTGGCGCGCGTGCGAGAAGATCGGCCGCAACCTGGCCGACCAACTCGTCATCGGGCGCACCAGTTCGCAGGACCCGGGTGTACTCGCCAACGCCGACGTCATCGTCGCCACGCCATCGCTGGAGGTCGGCTACAACGACGACCAGGTGGGTGCCGTCATCCAGCACAAGGCGCCGCGCAACATGGCGTCATTCCTGCAACGCAAGGGCCGCGCAGGCCGGCAGCGCAACATGCGGCCGCTGACGGTAACGGTGTTGTCCGACTACGGCCGCGACAAGACCGCCTTCCAGACCTACGAACACTTGTTCGATCCGGTGCTGCCGCCGCAGCACCTGCCAGTGAAAAACGAGTATGTCCTGCGCATGCAGGCGGTGTTTGCACTGCTGGACTGGCTTAGCGTGCAGGTGCAGGACACGCGATCTTCGGCCTGGATGTGGGATCTGCTCAGCCGGCCGGAAGGTCCGGCCGGGGCGGCGCTTAGGCAACAGATGAAAATGGCCCTGGCGACATTGGCGAAAGGGGAGTCGGCAGCCTTACAGTCCTTGCGCAGGCATCTGCGCCAGGCCTTGCAGATACAGGAAGAGACCGTGGATTCGATCCTGTGGGACCCGCCGCGTGCGCTGCTCCTGGAGGCCGTGCCGACCCTGGTGCGGCGCTTTTTCACGGATTGGAAGTTGGTCAAACCGCAGGGCAGTGTCGTAACCGACATGCAGGTCAACTGGCATCCCTTGCCCGACTTCATGCCGCGCAACTTGTTCAGCGATCTCAGCTTGCCTGAAGTGCAAGTCCACATTCCCCCGGCGACGGTCCGGCACGAGGCTCGACAGGAAGCCATGCCCATCGTGCAGGCGCTCCAGCAACTGGCGCCCGGCCGCATCACTCGCCGCTTCGCCTTCGAGCGCGGCGGCCTTTATCATTGGGCTGCGATCCCGACCGAGCACGACACATGGCCCCTGAAGATCGACGAGTACGCGCGGCATAACGAATACCTCGGCGATTTCGAAGGACTGGACCAGGATGGCGTCCGCCAACGCTATCCCGTATTCCGGCCATGGGTTATGGAACTGGCCATCGCAGACACGAAAAGAGTGCTGCCGACGTCGAACGCCATGCCGCGCTGGATGAGCGCCTGGACGCCGCACGGCCTTGCCCTGAATGTCGACGTTCCCGCCAGGAGCGCCTGGTACGGTTGTGTAGCGGCAGTGCGTTTTCACTTGCACCGCTTCCGCGGCAGCGTCGCTGTCAAGCGTTTCACCCACCAGGTGGACGCCACGATACGTCAGCATGGCGGTGACCGCCTGATTGATGTCCAGTTCACCAATACCAGTGAACAGCCGGCAGCGGTCGGTTTCGAAATCGAGGCCGATGGTTTTTATGTCGACCTGCGCATTCCTGCGGCGCTCCAGCTAGCGGAGTCGGCGCTGCCGGCCGCGCTGACGCAAAGCAGTCGGGCCGGCTATCTCCGCTACCGTCTGCTCAGCACCAAGTCTTTACCGAAGGAAGTCAATGTCCTGCAGCGCGAATGGATGTTCCAGATTTTCCTGTGCGCTGTCGTCAGCCAGGCCGCGCAGCGCGACCTGAGCCTGTCGCAGGCAGCAGCGCAACTGTTTGCCGGGCCGAATCCATTGCGTGTGTTTACCGACATCATGCGTTCGCTGTTCGTGCTGCACGAACAGGAGGAGGCACAGGCGAAGGACGAGGACGGAGACACGGACGGGGATGCCGGTGACGAAAACCCGAGCCAACGCATAAGCCGGCTCGAAGAGCGCCTGTCCGACAGCCTTGGCCGTGCCGACGTGCTGGCAATGCTGGCGCACCTGGGCGAGGAATTCGATCAACCGGACCCGCAGGCCTATGGCACTTGGCTGCGCACGACGATTCAAGAGACGCTGGGGGAAGCGCTTCTTCAGGCCTGCATCAATACGGCGCCGCGGCACGCGGCCTTGGACACGCTGCTGGTCGACATTGATACTGATCGGCCTGACGACAGCGTTCGCATCTGGGTCACCGAATCGACAATGGGCGGCGCCGGGGTCATCCAGGCCTTCGCGGAGGCCTTCACGAGCGAACCGCGTGCCTTGTTCCGCGCCATC
>DASVVD010000177.1:0-4107 GCA_036386715.1 Pseudoduganella sp. | reverse complement strand
CAACCAGCGCTCGCGGCGGCGCAGGAAAGCCAGCGGCGTATGCGTCAACGCATTGAAAGTGCGGCCGCAGTCAAGGCAGCGGTAGCGTTGCAGGCCTGCAGCGAAGCCATGGCGGTGGAAGCGCTTCCCGGGACAGTGCGGACACACCGTTCGGAGCCGGCCAAATGCCTCGATCGCCTCCAGGCACAGCCAGCGGGCCGCATGGGATGCCACCATGTCATGCGTGATCCCTACCTGCTGCCGCGAACATTTCGCCAGTTGCCGGCGCAGCCTGACCAGGAACCTGCTGAAGATGTCCTTGTCCATGACTTCCTCCACTGTATCGTTGTCACTACTGCTCAGACAACGAACACCTTGGAAAGTTCAGGCCGTTTCAACAATTTTCGGTGACAGCGCCTATTCGAACGACGCCGGATCAGGTGACCGGCTGGTCCGCAGCGGTTGCCTGGCAGGCGGCGGGGTCACCGCGAAAGAGCGAAACGACAGCGTCGATGCCATAGGGCTTGGCAATGAAGAGGTATCGCTGCTTGCATGCGAGTAGTATTCCTGGCGAGCCAAACCCTGAAGTCAGGACGATCCGCACTGCCGGATAACTGTCGCTCACGGCATCCGCCAGCTGCAGCCCGGTCAGCCCGGGCATCGTCACATCCGAAAAGACAGCGTCGATGGAGGCGTCACCGGCAAGGATTTGCAATGCTTCCTCGGCCGAGTAAGCCACGCTCGTGCCGAAGCCATGGCAATCGAGCAGCGCCACAGTCAGGTCGGCGATATCCTTCTCGTCATCGACCACCAGGATTTTTTTTGCGCCGGCCTCGGGCATGGCCGCGCGGGATTCCCGCTGC
Source organism: Pseudoduganella sp. (assembly GCA_036386715.1). Lineage (GTDB taxonomy): Bacteria > Pseudomonadota > Gammaproteobacteria > Burkholderiales > Burkholderiaceae_D > Rugamonas. The sequence goes on along the minus strand of DASVVD010000177.1, from coordinate 3,265 downwards.
GCCGCAGGACTGCGCATCAGGGTATCCGGACGTTGTTAACAGCCGGGTACTGTGCGGCGGCGTCAGCCGATTGGAACCCGGCAGGCAATCGGGGGATCGCCACGACGAATGTCGTGCCTTCGGCCATATCGGATGTCACGGCAATCTTGCCTCCGTGCGCGTGGACAATTTCGCGTGAAATGTACAGGCCTATGCCGAGGCTGGTACGTTCCGCATAGTCACTGTCGGCATTGCGCACATTGGCAGCAATCCGGACCATCGGGTCGAAAATGTTGGAGATGCTGTCAGCGGCAATGGCGGCGCCGCGATTGTTGACTACCATCGCGACATCCTCGCCGTCGCTTGTCAGGCGCACCGTCACCGGTGCGTCGGCAGCGCCATACTGGATGGCATTGCCGATCAGGTTCGACAGCACCTGGGCAATGCGGCCTTCATCGAAGATGGCATCGAGTTGCGTCGGCGCGTGAAGGTCGATCTGCCGCTCTGGATGGAACGTGCGCATTTCATTGACGACTTCCTCGCAAAGGGCGACCAGGCTGCCCTGCTTGACCCGGACTGGAATACCAGGGCCAAGATGGGAACGCGTAAAGTCGATCAGGTCATTGATCAACTTGCTCATACGCTTGGCACTATTGAACATCCTGGTGCCAATCAGGATATATTTTGCCGGGATATTATCGGCCTGCATCAGGAGACTTGCGCCGGTAACCACCGTGCCGAGCGGATTGCGTAAATCATGGCCCAGGATGGCAAGAAACATGTTCTGCGATTGCTTTACCATATATTCATACCGTGCGACGGATTCGGCCAGGGCCTGGTCGATGGCTTCGTTAAAGCGCATCACGTCCGCCATATGGACAGCTTGGCCTTCGCCGAGGTCGGCGGCCCAGAGTGTCAGGACGCTCGAGCGAAGCGCGCGGTATTCCGACACCAGCTGGACCACGGTGTATCCCGAAAGGAGCCTCGCTTCAGCGTGTGTCTCGGCCGCGGTGTCATCGTCGCCGCGCTCGCCGAGCCCCTTTGACTTGGCAAGGCGCTCGTGGTCGGACTGGAAGGTTGTCAGGTCTGCCGCGAAAGCGACGAGCATCTGATGGGCGTGGTCGCGAAGTTCGACATCCTCCATGGTCAATGCCGGCGGCTCGATGGTACGCGCGAAATCTTCCCATGCCTGCAGGATCGATTCCATGTTTTCGTGGATGAAAACGCTTAATCTTCTTTGTGTCATCGCTACGCCTTTGCAATTCCCCCGATTTAGCGAGATTCGCATCAGCAAGATTAATGCATCTTAACAGCAATTTATCGCACGGCAGAAAAGACTTTCGCCATGCATAAAAGACCACATTGGCAAAAAAGATGCATAAAGCAACTAATTTACTGCCAAAGCACGAACCATTTACCTGCCTGATTTAAATTTCCTTCTTTTTTACGGCATGAATAATTGATGATTCCACGAAGCTGCCATTCAATGAGTAAATCAGTGACAATGAATAAATAAATAAATAAATTGATTTGTTCGCTTACCCGGCACGAGGCCGCCGGCGACCGGCATCGCCGAGGCCGCGCCGCGTCACTTCGGCAACGCAAATTCCCCGTCCACCCGCACTTTCGCCTCGACAGCCCGGGCGAACTTCGGCTGCCCGCCCCCGGCATACACTGTGTACTCGCCGGCACGCACCGAGCGCGCGCCCTGCGCATCGACCTGCGACTGCGCGCGGGCGTCGAGGTCCAGTGACACGGTCCGGCTGGCGCCCGCCTCCACGTGCACGCGGCGGAATCCGGCCAGCACCGGGTTGGCGCGGTTGCCCGGCCTGGCCAGGTAGAACTGCACCACTTCATCGCTGTCGCGCTTGCCGGTATTGCGCACGGTGACCGTGGCCGTCACCGGCTGGCCGGCCTTGATGCGCGTGGCCGACAGCTTTGGCGCCGCATAACTGAACGTGGTGTAGCTCAGGCCATGGCCGAACGGGTGCAGCACCGGGCCGTTGAAGTAGCGGTAGGTGCGGTGCTGCATCGAGTAGTCGGCGAACGGCGGCAGGTCCGCTTCCGAACGGACGATCGTGTACGGCAGCCGGCCGGCCGGGCTGACCTGGCCGGCCAGCACGCGCGCAATCGCGGCACCGCCGCCCTCGCCCGGATACCAGGCATGCACGATGGCGTCGGCGTTGGCTTCCACCCACGGGTCGGAGATCGGCCCGCCGGTCACGTAGACCACGACCAGCGGCTTGCCCGTCGCTTTCACCGCCGCCAGCATGCGGCGCTGCGCGTCCGGCAGCGCCAGCGTGAGGCGGTCGCCGCCACGGAAGCCGGGGTAGTCCACCTTCATTTCCTCGCCTTCCAGGTCCGGCGACAGGCCGACCAGGGCCACCGCCACGTCGCTCGCGCGCGCGGCTGCCACGGCATCGGCAACCAGGGCATCCGGCGGCGCCACCCATTCCAGCGCGCTGTGCCGGTCGTTTTCCGTGCGCGCGTAGTCGATGCGCACGCGGCGCGGCTTCGTGTCGTCGAACGTGAAATGGATCTTCTCCATGCGCTGCTGGCAGTTGCCGGCCACGCACTCGGCCGTGTTGCCGGCGCCGATGCCGGCCTTCTCGGGCGAGACCACCAGCTCGTCGTCGATCCACACCTTGATGTTGGGCAGCGGCCGGTCGCGCGGCACGATCATGCGGAAGCCCAGTTCGTACTTGCCCGGTGCCGGCGGCGTCAGCACGCCGGTCCAGCGCACCGCGAACTTCCCTGGCTCGAAGCCCTGCGGTGCGCTGTGCTCGAAATTGAAATTGATGACCGGGTCGACCCGCGTCAGCTTCGGCATGCCGGCAAACGTCAGGTTGTCGAAGTATTCGCCCTTCAGGCCCTGCTGCGCGCTGCCGGCGGCCACTTTCAGACAAGTCTCCGGCACCGGCATGCGCTTGCCGTCGATCAGCGGCGCGCCGGCCGCGTAGCGGACCCGCTGCGCGCCGAAGACCTGGCGCAGTGCATCGACCGGCAGCACGGGGTGCACGATCGTGCCGTTGTAGTTGCCTTCCAGGCTTTGCAGCAATGCCGCGTTCGGGCCGATCACGGCAATGCGCGCATTGTTCGCCAGCGGCAGCGTGCCGCCTTCGTTTTTCAGCAGCACGATCGCCTCCTCGGCGGCCTGCTGCGCCAGCGCGCGGTGCCGGGCCGAATTGATTTCTCCATACGGCACCTTGTCGTACAAGCTGCCGTCGAGCAGGCCCATGCGGATTCGCGCGGCCAGCAGGCGCACCAGGGACGTGTCGATCTCGGC
>DASVVD010000176.1:0-8494 GCA_036386715.1 Pseudoduganella sp. | reverse complement strand
CCTGCCCGAGGGAATTGATCAGTGCCAGCCCGCCCGCCGCCGCGGCGCTGCCCAGGAAGGCGGCCGGCAGGGGCCAGAACATCGGCAGGCCGGTCAGCGCGCCCATGGTGGCCAGGGTCAGCCCCGCCAGCACGATCACGGCATTGCTGGAAAAATTGGCGGCCAACAGCAAACCGGCCAGCGCCATCAGCATCGGCACGGCCACGTGCCAGCGGCGCTCGCGCCGGCGGTCGGCCGAGCGGCCGACGATGACCATGAAGACACCCGCGAACAGGTAGGGAATGGCGCTGAGCCAGCCCACGGTGGCGGCATCCTGGAAACCGAGCGACTTGATGATGGAAGGCAGCCAGAAGTTGATCGCATACACCCCCATCTGGATGCTGAAGTAGATTATCCCGAGCATCCAGACGTGCCAGTCGCGCAGCACCTGGCCGAACGAATGCACGGCATGGGTGCCGGCGGCACGCTGCTGTTCGTCGCGGTCGAGCGCCTGCTGCATGGCGGCTTTCTCGTCGCCCGACAGCCAGCTGGCCTGCGCCAGGCTGTCGTTCAGGTAGAACAGCACGCCGATACCCAGCAGCACGGTCGGCAGGCCCTGCAGCAGGAACAGCCACTGCCAGCCGCCCATGCCGCCCTGCCCGGCCGAGAAATGGCTCAGCATCCAGCCCGACAGCGGGCCGCCGATAAGGCCCGATACCGGAATGGCGGACATGAACAGCGCCATCACGTGGCCGCGCTTGTGCGCGGGGAACCACTTGGTGAAATACAGCACGATGCCGGGGAAGAAGCCCGCCTCGGCCACGCCGGTGAAGAAGCGCAGCACATAGAATTCGCCGGGCGTGGTAACGAACAGCATGCAGGCCGACAGCGTACCCCAGACCACCATCATCGCGGCAATGCAGCGCCGTGCGCCGAGCTTGTGCAGGATCAGGTTGCTCGGCACGCCGAACGTCACATAGCCCACGAAGAAAATGCCGGCACCGAGCCCGTACACGGTTTCGCTGAGCTTGAGCGCATCGAGCATTTCCAGCTTGGCGAAGCCGACGTTGACCCGGTCGAGGTAGTTGAAGAGGTAGCAGATGAAGATGAAGGGAATCAGGCGCCAGGTGGCCTTGCGATACGCCCCGTCGAGCAGGCTCGATGCCGGCGTTCCTGCAGGGATGCCGGCGGTGCTGGTGGTGTCGCTCATTGCGGTCTCCGTTTTTCTGGATGAAGGATCATGCTGGTGTCATCCTGATTATCAGGCAAGCGACGGCATCCCGCGTCGGCGATATGCACCAGTGACGCCACTGGATTGCCGGCTTTTTTCATGCATTTGCACAAAAAGGTGCCGCGATCCGGCATCGTGTGCATAATTGCCATCTTTGGGAAACGTTGCGAACGTCACTTGCCCGCCATCCGTTTTCCTGTCCGCGCGGCGAACCTGGACGGCACAACGCACACACAATGCACAGCAACCTGCACATACTGGACACCGGCCTCGCGCAGGAAATCGTCAATCGCACCATGCGCATCATCCCCTTCACGGTCAACGTGATGGATGCAAACGGCGTCATCCTGGCCAGCGGCCAGCAGGAACGGGTCGGCGAACTGCATGCCGGTGCCCTGCTCGCGCTGGCGAAGAAGCTGACCGTGGAAGTCGACCCGGCATCGGCCCGCAACCTGCATGGCGCCCGTCCCGGCATCAACCTGCCGCTGGCCGTCAACGGCCAGATCTGCGGCGCGGTGGGACTGAGCGGCGCGCCCGACGAGGTGCGCCAGTTCGGTGAACTGGTCCGCCTGACGGCCGAGATGATCCTCGAACAGGCCGCGCTGACCCAGGAGCTGCAAAGCCACTCGCGCTACCGCGAAGCGTTCGTGCTGAACCTGATCCGCTACGAGCCCGCGGCCCGGCCCGAACTCGAAGCCTGGGCCGGGCGCCTGGGCATCGGCCTGGAACGCATGCAGCTCGCGTTCCTGCTGCAGCTGCAGCCCGGCCAGGATGGCAGCGACCGCGCGCTGGGCGAAATCCAGCGCCTGCAGATGCGCATCGCGGCGCACCAGCCGGCGGCGCTCACTGCCACCGTGGGCCCGCACGAAATGGTGCTGCTCGATTCCTGGGATCCGGGCCGCAAGGGCGCCGATGGCGTGCCGCAACGGCGCATGCAGGCGCTGTCGAACCTGGTCCGCGAAGGCTGCGAACTGCCTTTCACGCTGTCGATGGGGATTGCCCTGCCGGGCATCGAAGCGGCCGCCATCTCGTACCGCAGCGCCAGGACGGCGGCCCGGATAGGCCATGAACGCGATCCGCAGCAGCAGGTTTTCAGTTACTACGAGCTGGCCTTGCCGGTACTGCTGTCGGGCCTCGATACGGGGTGGGAGGCACGCCAGCTGCGCATGCCGATCGCCAGGCTGGCCCATGACAGGAGCCGCAGGATGCTGCGCGAGACGCTGGAGACGTGGTTCGCACGGAACGAGAATTCGGCCGCCACGGCCCAGGCACTGGGGATCCATCGCAATACGCTGGATTATCGGCTGCGCCGCATCGGCGAGCTGACCGGTCTCGACCTGGCGCGCAGCGAGGACAAGCTGCTGCTGTACGTGTCGTCGCTGCTGACGCCGGCCTGATAGGACCAGGGGAACCGGCGCTGCAGCGGGTTTCGCGGCCTGGGCCGGCGGCAGGTGCGCGGCATGCGCCGAAGTCTGTTCCGGCTTGCCGCAGAGCCCCTAGTCGTGGCGCGCCGCCAGGTCCTCGGGCGACCTGCCCAGGCTGCGGGCCAGTGCGGTCGCGGTCGCCAGTGCGCGGGCCGAAGTGGCTTTGCCAGGCACGGGCTCCCACACCTGCGTCGCGCCTGCGCCGCCCGCCACATGGAAACCCAGCACGTTCTCCGGACACCGCGCCAGGCCGGCGAGTCGGTTGATGTCGACAGTTGGGCTGCAGGTCACCAGGACGACGTCGGGCCTGGCGAGTTCGTTGAGCCGACGCAGCAATTTCTCCCTGACATCCATGTCGGTGCCGGTGTCCAGGGCATCCATGATCACGTCGCAGTCTTTCAGGTGATGCAGGTTGATGGTCCCCGCCAGCAGCGCCACGCGCCTGTCGCGCTGGCCCGCCGTCAGCTCGCCTGCCAGGAACGCCTCCTGGTAATTCGAGCGCACCGATGCCGTCGCCCTGTCGAGTGATTCCCGCGCGAGGTCAAGCACGGTTACCGGGATATCGGCTTCCAGCAACTGCATGGCGATGGCCATGCCGGTCGTGGTCGCCCCCATGATGCCGACCCGCCTCACGGAGCGCGGGCTTGCTTCGGCTGGCCGGTCGATGCCCCGCGCATGGTACAGATGGGATTCAGCCACGGCGATGGCATGCATGCCGGCCTGTGCGGGATGCGCGGTCGACTGGTCGATGTTCTGGTAGTGGGTCATGTGATGCTCCTTGGATGAACTGAAAGCTGTTGCGTTTGCCATTGCGCTCCTACGCGCGGATTGCAAACCTTGTAGTTCATCATAAGAGCCACACAACGTAGAAATCTTCCTGCCAGCGTGATATTTAACTAAATTTTTTCCTTTTAAATCATAAACTTGTAATTATTTTTCCACGATGCGAAATATTGTCCTGCACATCGGGAAGCAGGCCCGGAGAAATTCCCGACAGGATCCCATGATGTGAAATACGATTCGATCGCATGAAAGCCGGGGTGCAGCGAGAGTGCCGTACAGGAATGGCGTCCCTGGAGCGTGGCGGGTGGACCGGGGACCACGAATTACCTTGCGGCCGTCCCGTACGGCGGCAAGTCGCGCAGGCTGCCGACGAAAAAAATGCCGCCCAGCTGAGCGGGGCGGCACTTCCGGCAACAGGGCCAGGCGAAAATGCGAACGGATCAGTATGCCAGCGTGGCTGGTACCTGCACGGCCTCGCGCGTTGCCGGCGGCAGCGGATTCGAGGCCGTTGTCGACAGCTTCTGCGGCTGTTTTACCGTCAGCACCGTTGCCAGCGGCAGCTCGGCCGAAGAGCTGCCGACCTCGATACGGTACTTGCCGGCGTCGACATGCCACGCTCCCGTGTTTTTCACGTAATAAGCCAGCGAGCGCGCATCCACGGGAATCGTCACCTGCTTGCTTTCACCCGGCTGCAGGAAGACCTTGGCAAACCCTTTCAGCTCCTTGAGCGGACGGTCGACGGCAGGACTCATCGGACGGACATACAGCTGCGCTACCTCGAATCCGGCCATGCGGCCGCTATTCGTCACGGTGAAGGTCGCGTTCACGGTCGCATCCGCCGTCAGCTGCCCGGCAGACAGGGACAGGCCACTGTAGTCATAGGTGGTATAGGACAGGCCGAACCCGAACGGGTGGAGCGGCTTGACGCCGGTCTTGTCGAATCCACGATAGCCCATGAAGACCCCCTCGGAGTACGTCATTTCCGTCTTCGCCGTGTTGCTTGCCCGTTCCGCATACGTCAGGCTCGGGACATAGTCCGAGACTGCGCCATAGCTGGCGAAGGTCGGATAGTCTTCCGCCTTGCGGCCGATGGAAACCGGCAGCTTGCCCGACGGGTTCACCTTGCCATACAGGATCTCCGCCAGGGCCTGGCCACCGTATTGGCCCGGGTACCACGCCTCCAGTACGGCGGCGGTTTTCTTCGACCAGGGCAGCATGTTCGATGGCCCGCCGCCGTGCATCACGACCACGGTGTTCGGATTGACCCGGGCGACATCGGCAATGAGTTCCGACTGGAATTCGGGCAGGTCGAAACCGCGGTCGGCCCCCTCTCCTTCGTACTCGTGGTTGAAGCCAACCGCCATGACCACCGCGTCATATCGGGACAGGTCGGCAGGCGCCGACAGCGAGGCCCAGCTCATCTGCACACCCTGCATGCCGCCGATGACCGGGAAGTACCGATCGCTCAGGCGGCGGTACTCCAGTTTCACCGCATATGTTTTCCCGGCCGTCAACGCCACGGTTTTCGCCGTCATCGCATAGGCGTTGATGACATCGGTCGAGACGGGTGCACCATCGTAGTCCAGCACGAGCTGGCCGTTGACCCACAGCTTGTAGGCGCCGTCGGCCCGTACCTTGAACACCTGCGGGCCGCTCACCGTCGGTTTGATCAGTCCGCTGAAACGGGCGGAGAACGCGCCGGCCGCCGTGCTGAAGCCGGATACGGACGAGCGACCGGCAGCGGTTTCATTCACGCCGGTAAGGAAATTCCATGCAACGCCGGGCTCGGTCCGCGTGACCACGGGACTGCCTGCCAAGGTGGCATTGCCATAGTATTCGGCCTTGAGGCCGGCCTGCAGGCTGCCGCCTGCCCCGCTCTCGGGCTGGTACCAGATCGACGCTGCCGGATTCAGCGACAGCGCGCTGATATACGTGACATTCGACGGCGCGGCATTCAGCTGCTGCAAACCGGCCAGCTCCGTCACATAGCGGTTGGGCGGTGCCCATGCCGTGCCGAACGGCGAACCCGGCGGCTGCAATGCGAGGTTGCCGATCACGGCGATGCGGGCGCCGGTCGCCAGCGGCAGCAGCGGCAGGGAACTTCCCCTGGACGACTCGTTCTGCAGCAGGACGATCGCCTCGCGCGACATGGCCAGGGACGCGGTATCGCCGAAACTGGTGTCGAGCCCTTTCGGCGCCGGCAGTCCCAGGTCGAAACCGTAGTTCACCATGGCACGCAGGTTTCGCTTGACCTTGTCGTCCAGTACCGACAACGGCACCTGGTTGCTGTAGATCAGGTCATACATGTTCGCTTCGGTGAACTGCAATCCGCTAGGCATGTCGAGGTCGGCACCCGCCCAGGCACCCTTCTGCGCATTGTGGATCGAATTGAAGTCGCTCATGACGAAGCCGCGGAAGCCCCACTCGCCCTTCAGCACCTGGGTGATCAGGTGGTGGTTCTCGCAGCCATAATCGCCGTTGATCTTGTTGAACGAGCACATGATCGAGGCCGGATTGGCGTTCTTGACGGTCGATTCGAAACCCGGAAGATAGATCTCGCGCAGCGTTCGCTCGTCGACCTTGATGTTCATCAGGTGGCGATTGGCTTCGTTATCGTTGGCGACGTAGTGCTTCGCTGCCGCGTGGATGCCCTGGGCCTGGATCGCATTGGTGACGACCGGGCCGAGCACGGCACCGATGAACGGATCTTCCCCGCTGAGGTATTCGGCAGAACGGCCGTTGTAGGGCGTACGGTACATATTGAGGCCGGGCGACAGCATCTGCTGCGCCCCGGCCTCGCGCGTCTCGTAGCCGATGGCCAGGCCGTATTGCCTGGCGCGATTGATGCTCCAGGTCGCGGCCAGCGCGGACGGCGACGGGTACTGGGTCGCAAACAGGGCGCCGCCAACCTGCACGCCCATCGACGAATCGTAGGCAAGCGTTCCGGCCAGGCCCTGCGCTCCGAGCACAGGCAGCATATGGCCGTCATTTACCCGGGTGAAGTTGATTTTTTCCGACAGGCTCATGTTGTCGAACATGGCGCTCACGCGGGCTTCCACCTCGGCCCACGAACGTGCCGGTGCGGCCTGGGCGGCGCAGGCCTGGCCGACTGCCAGCATCAGGATCGACTTGCCGATCAGTGCCGGCACGGAATGGCTGCGTGCAGCCGTTTGGGAGAGTTGCTTCATTTGTTCGTTGCTCCCGGCGAGTCGGCATCATCAACCGGTGCATCGAGAAGCATGGCCGGCGCCGCTTCATTTGCCGGCGTGATGTTCTTGCGCTCGAAAATTTCCTTCTGTTTCGCAGCGACTGCTTCGCGCTCGATCCGTGCTTCGCGGGCGGCTGTCGACTCCGCCGCCACCGCCTTGTTCGCCGGCCCGGCATGGGCGCCATGCCCCACGCACACGCAGACCGCGAAAAGCCAGGCTTTTCCGATTGTTCTTTTCATGCTCATCCTCTGAAGTTTCCTGAATTTAACGCACAGGGAAGGCGCGAAAACTCACCTTAACTGTACCAGTGGTTCAGTATAACAAATATTTCTTAACAGGATTGTTAATTTTTTAATCGACAACACTGCCATTCACGGCGCCGCATGCCGTGTTGGCAGAAGGTCGGGAGGGATAACGCAAGCCGGGAGTGTCGGTGTGGGCAGCGGGACGGGATGGCGGGAACGCAGGCCGGCACGGCGGCCCTGCGTTTTCGGTCAGGAACAGAGCTTGTGCAGCCCTTGCACCTTGCCGGTATTACGGGGTGTTGAAGCGGTAATTGCCCAGGAAAGCCTGGACAGCACGGTCGGCGACGGCATCGAGTTCACACCTGTCCGGCAGCGGGAAGCCATACAGCGTCCTGTCGAACAACTCGGCCTGTAGCAGGCCTTTCAGGTGCAGCGCGGCCACCTCGGCATTGACGGGAGACAGGCCCTTCTCTTCCACCCACTTCTGAAAGCGCAGCGCCACGAGATCCCAGCCGCGCTTGGGACCGTTGTCGTAGAAATCGCGGCCGCTCTGGTCGCCGTGCAGCATGGCCGAGCGCGTAAGGGCGATGATCGCAGGTTGCAGGAGCATGCTGAGGTATTCACGGGCAAAATGCGTCAGCGCAGGTACTGGATCGTCGCTCTCGCCGAACGCGATGAACAGCTGGGCGATCTGCCGCACCCATGTCTCGAGCATGACCGCGCCGACCAGCGCTTCTTTCGACGCGAAATAATTGTAGATGGTCGCCTTGGACCCGCCGACGCGCTCGACGATCTGCGACATCGACGTCTGCTCGACGCCGAATTCTTCGAATGCTGCGGCGGCAGCGTCGATGATCGCCTGCCGCTTGATGGGACTCTTGGTTCGCATGGTTTCAGGTTCTGTACGCTGGGGCGGCGAATCATAGCAAACCGTGGCGGTCCGGACGGCCCGGGCATCGGTCGATGGCGATTGGCGCGACGGATACCTGCTGCCAGGCGCTTTCAATGCCGTATTCGCGGCGGAGATTTATACCACCGCTTGCATGCGGCGCCATACCCGCCTGGGCAGCGAAGCGTTTAGGCACGGCATGCGGCGCAGCCTTCGATCGCCACTCCGGTCGCTGGATGCGATCGGGGATCAAGCGACGATCCGCACCAGGTGAGGGTCGTGATGTGGCTATTTCAAGCAGCTGGGCAGCATGGTTTCACGATCCGGCTTCCATAGTGGCGGGCCGCTGTGCAGGATGATTGCTGACATTGCGAAAGACAATCCGGAAATGAAAATCGCCGGCATCAGCCGGCGATTTTCATTCAATACTGGAGGCGAGGGCCGGAATCGAACCGGCGTACACGGCTTTGCAGGCCGCTGCATAACCATTTTGCTACCCCGCCTTGGAGGGGACGAACATGCAGCGAGCATGTCCTGAATTCTGGAGCGGGAGAAGAGTCTCGAACTCTCGACCTCAACCTTGGCAAGGTTGCGCTCTACCAACTGAGCTACTCCCGCATTGGAGTCATTGCAACTACTACTTCTTCTACGACCTACCGGCAAAACCTGGAGCGGGAGAAGAGTCTCGAACTCTCGACCTCAACCTTGGCAAGGTTGCGCTCTACCAACTGAGC
>DASVVD010000175.1:0-3175 GCA_036386715.1 Pseudoduganella sp. | reverse complement strand
TCGGCTATGGCCACGGCACGCTGGACGGCAAGTCATTCTGCGTGCTGTACCCGACGATGGATGAATTCCTGCGCACGGGCCACCGCATCATTCCGATCATGAATGCGCGCGGCCGCTATTCCGATGAACGCATCATGCGGCGCGCCAGTGGCGAGCTGTTCTGGTGCCACGTCACGGGCCGCGCACTGGACTCCGCCGACCCGCGCGGCGCCGGCGTGTGGACCTTCGAGGATGTCTCCGAAAAGCGCCCGGTCTCGGCCGAACTCACGCCGCGCGAGCGCGAGATCGCCGCCTTCCTCGTCGAAGGCAAGACCAGCAAGATGATCGCCCGCGAAACGGGGCTGTCGCCGCGCACCGTGGAAATGCACCGCGCGAAGCTGATGCGCAAGTTCGGCGCGGCCACGTCGTCGGAACTGGTGCACAAACTGGTGGGCATGACGCGCTAGCAGAGCGGCGCCAGGCCGCCGGGCAGCCACCCTGCTGCCTATTGCGCCGTCATCCCGTCGTCGGCAGAAATCACCGCGCCGTTGATGAAGTGCGCATCCTCGCCGGCCAGCAGCAGCAGCAGGCCATCGAGGTCTTCCGGCTTGCCCGGCCGCTTGCGGGGCAGCATGTCGATCAGGCGCTTGCCCTGCTCGCTGGCGAAATAATCCTCGTTGATCTCGGTCGAGATGTAGCCGGGGCAAATCGCGTTGGTGTTGATGCCGTACTTGCCCCACTCCACGGCCATGGCCTTCGTCATGTGGATCACGCCGGCCTTGCTCATGCAATACACGCCGATCTGGGGCAGCACGCGCTGGCCGGCCACCGAGGCGATGTTGATGATGCGATGCTGCTTTTTCGGGTCGCCCTTGGCGCGCGCGATCATCCGTTTTGCCGCTTCCTGCGCCACGAAGAAGGCGCCGCGCAGGTTGGTGTCCATCACGAAGTTATAGTCTTCGGGCGTCACGTCCACCAGCCGCTGGGTGGTCGATACGCCGGAGTTGTTGACCAGGATATCGATCGGCCCCGCCTCCGTCTCGGCATGCGCGATCGCCGACTTGATGCTGGCGTAATCCGTCACATCCAGCGCCACCACGTGGGCGGCGCCGCCATCGGCCTCGATCTCGGCACGCAATTCCTTCAGGCGCTCGGTGCGGCGCGAGGCCAGCACCACCTGCGCGCCGGCGCTGGCCAGCACTTTCGCAAAGCGCGCTCCCAGGCCGCTGGAAGCCCCCGTCACGAGTGCGATCTTGCCTTCAAAATTGACTTCGATACCCACGGCTTGCTCCTTCTTTTCGTTCTGCTTCACATCCGATGCTGCGCCCGTTCCGGCGCCCGGCCTTGCGCCCGGTGCCGTATCGGGCGCATGCAGCGGCGCAGCGCATCGTGTGCCTGCGGTTGTTTTCCGTGTGACTCCGGGTTGCTTCCTGGTTGCCTCCGGGTCGGTTCCGGGTTGCTCTCCGGCTGCTTCGTATCTTACACAATTAGCCAATATTAGACGGGAACATCTACTACAATGCCGTTGCATTTACGGCGGAAAAAGAGCACACTCGTGCTAATTTTTCCCGTTTCCAAATTCCTATAAAAATCTTATGACGAATCTCGTTGAACAGTACGGCCCGCGCGAAGCGATGGAGTATGACGTGGTGATCGTCGGCGGTGGCCCGGCCGGCCTGTCCGCTGCGATCCGCATCAAACAGCTGGCCCAGGAAAAGGGCCAGGAGATTTCCGTCGTCGTGCTGGAAAAAGGCGGCGAGCTGGGTGCGCACATCCTGTCCGGCGCCGTCATGGACCCGCGCGCGCTGACCGAGCTGATCCCCGACTGGAAGGAAAAGGGCGCGCCGCTGAATACGGCCGTCACCGAAGATCGCGTGCTGTTCCTGAGCGAAACCAAAGCCTACAAAACGCCGGCCTTTGCGATACCGAAATGCCTGGAAAACCATGGCAATTACGTCATCTCGCTCGGCAACCTGGTGCGCTGGCTGGGCCAGCAGGCCGAGGCGCTCGGGGTCGAAATCTTCCCCGGCTTCCCTGCCGCCGAGGTGCTGTACAACGAGGACGGTTCCGTCAAGGGCGTGGCCACCGGCAACATGGGCGTGAAGCGGGACGGCGAGCCGGGCCCCGACTTCCAGCTCGGCATGGAGCTGCACGGCAAGTACACGCTGTTCGCCGAAGGCTCGCGCGGCCACCTGGGCAAGACCCTGATGGCGAAATATGACCTGAACAAGGGCAAGGATCCGCAGGCCTACGGCATCGGCATCAAGGAGCTGTGGGAAATCGATCCGGCCAAGCACCAGCCGGGCCTGGTGATCCACACGTCCGGCTGGCCGCTGGCGCACGATGTCTATGGCGGTTCCTTCCTCTACCACGCGGAAAACAACCAGGTCGTGGTCGGCTACGTGGTGGGCCTGAATTACCACAATCCATACCTATCGCCCTTCGAGGAATTCCAGCGCTATAAGACGCACCCGGAAATCCGCACGTTCTTCGAAGGCGGCAAGCGCATTTCCTACGGCGCGCGGGCGATCACGGCCGGCGGCCTGCAGTCGCTGCCGAAACTGGTGTTCCCGGGTGGTGCGCTGATCGGCTGCGATGCCGGCTTCCTGAACATGAGCCGCATCAAGGGCAGCCATACGGCGATCAAGTCCGGCATGCTCGCCGCTGAAGCGGCGTTCGAGGCGATCGCCGCCGGCCGCAGCAACGATGAACTTACCGCCTATGAAGAATCGCTTCATTCCAGCTGGATAGCGGACGAGCTTAAGATGGTGCGCAATGTCGAGCCGATGGTCGCCAAGTTCGGCGGCGCCTTGGGGACCCTGCTCGCCGGCACCGACATGTGGATGCGCTATCTGAAGATCGGCTTGCCCTTCACGATGCGCCACCACCGCGACCACGAAACCTTGTGGCGCGCCGATCTCGTGAAGCCGATCGAATATCCCAAGCCTGACGGGGTGATCAGCTTCGACCGCCTCTCCTCTGTGTTCCTTTCGAACACCAATCACGAGGAGGATCAGCCGGTCCATTTGCAGCTCAAGGACCCGGCGATCCCGACTGCGGTCAACCTTCCGCAATATGCCGGCCCCGAGCAGCGTTATTGCCCGGCGGGCGTTTACGAGTACGTGGAGGAAGGGGGTAAGCCCCGACTCCAGATCAACGCCCAGAACTGCGTCCACTGCAAGACCTGCGACATCAA
>DASVVD010000174.1:0-10089 GCA_036386715.1 Pseudoduganella sp. | reverse complement strand
GTTGTTGGAAAACGAATGTAGAAAACTGCAGTCTTTCCTCATGTACGGAGCAGCATCTATCAACTATATCGACGAGGATCAATCATGGCACACCACGCACTCTCATCCCAGGAAAGTTACAACCCGAATCACCTGCTCGATATTCTGTTGGGCAAGATGCAACTGAAAAACGATGCAGCCCTGTCGCGCCTGCTGGAAGTGGCTCCTCCGGTCATCAGCAAGATTCGCCACCACCGCCTGCCGGTCGGTGCCTCGCTGCTGATCCGCATGCATGAAGTGACCGGCATGAGCATTCGCGACCTGCGCGACCTGATGGGTGACCGCCGGACCAAGTACCGCCTGTCCGACGCGCAAGGCCGGCCAAAGCCAGAGGAAAAGGCAGCCCAGCAGGCCGCCGCCGCCGCGCAAGCCCAGCAAAAGCCGGAAGGCAACTACACGCACTGACCATCTTCCGGCCGGAGCCTCCCGCTCCGGCCGTATTTGTTCTGCCGCCGGCTGCATTCCTTCGTCGGCATCCGTCGTCCGACTTCGATCTTCCTGCATCGATGTTCCGGCATTAATCTTCCGGCATCAATCTTCCGGCATCGCTCATCCGCTATCGATGATCCTATCGATGATCCCTATCGATCAGCCGACATCCTGCCAGCATTTCGTTACCGCTTCATGTCATCGCGCCGGATATTCCCTGATCTGCGTGCGGCAGTTTCGCGTCACGGCAGCAGCACCTGCGCCATGTCGGCGAATTCGGTTTCCGTGTCGCGGAACACCCGCAGGCATGCTTTTTCGTCCAGCCCCAGGGCATGCCATGCTACCGCCGACAGCGGCGGCACTGTGTCGTCGGCCACGCCGGCCAGGTCCAGTGCGTGCACCATCGCGTCGGCAACATGGGTGATCGCCGCCAGTAAGCCCGCGCCGGGCATTTCCGGTGCATGATGGCAGCCGATTGCCAGGCGCATCGGATCGGAGAAATTCCAGTGCTCGGCCAGCGCCAGGCCGGCGTCGACGTGGTCGATGCCGAGCACCGCGCGCTCGGCATCGAGCCACAGTGCGTCGCGCGCGCCGCGCCAGGCAATCACCTGGGCGTAGTGGTCCGGGAAACAGCTGGCCAGCACCAGCCGGCCAACATCGTGCAGCAGGCCTGCCGTGAACGCATAATCCTGGTTGAAACGCACGTGGCGTGCCAGTTCCTTGGCACAGATGGCCGTGGCAAGCGAATGGCGCCAGAACGCCGGGTGGGAAAATCCACTGCAACGGCTTTCGGGAAAACAGCCGGTCAGCGCCGCAGCGGTGATCAGGTTGCGCGCCGTCTGGAAACCAAGGTAGGTGATTGCCTGCTGGATCGTGGTTATGCGCACCTGCAGCCCGTACAGCGCCGAATTGGCCAGGCGCAGTGTCTTGGCGGTCAGCGCGCCGTCCAGTGCCACCTTCCTTGCCAGCACCGCAATATCGACTTCTTCCGCATCGATGCTGTTCAACAGCTCCATCACGACCGCCGGCAGGGAGGGCAGGTCGTCCAGGTTGTCCACCACATCGTCAAGGCTCAGGCGGTTCATCCCGCGGCTCCGGCGCGGTAGGCGCGCAGGTGCTCGCGCAGCGCCGTGCCGGCCCATGCATCGGCACCGGCCGGATCGAGCTTGCGGAACAGGTAATCGATGCGGGCCGCATGCGGCGTCTCGACCCGCAGCGTGTCGATGTCAAGGCGCTGCAGCGAGGCCAGCATCGCCGCTGTCAGCACGGTGCCACGCGGTAGCAGCAGCCCGCCCTGCGCATCGCGCAGTTCGTTCCCCAACACCATGCCGGCGCGGGCTTGCGCCAGCGGCAGGTCGCTGTTTTCCATGGCATCCTCCTCGGTCGAAACAATCTTACCACCTTGGCGCGACGGTACGCGCCGCTCCTGCCGGGCCGCAAGCCGGGCGCCCGCTTTGACGCGGCTGACGCATACTGCGGCTCAAGGGAGGGCTCATGAGTACACAGCGGCAAGTTGCCCTGCTACGGGGCGTCAATGTCGGCCGCGCCAAGCGCATCGCCATGGCGGACTTGCGCAAGGTGCTGGGCGACCTGGGGTTTTCCGGCGTGCGCACGCTGCTCAACAGCGGCAACGCCGTCTTCGACTGTCCCGCGGGTGACGCGGCGCGGTCCGCCGTGCGCATCGAGGAGGCGCTGGTGCTGAAGCTGGGCGTGCCGGCGCGCGTTACCGTACTCGATGCGCAGCAGCTGGCCGAGGTGGTCGCCGCGAACCCGCTGGTTGACCAGGCTGTCGATCCTTCCCGGCTCATGGTGGCCGTGCTCAGCAATCCCGACGACCGGTCCAGGCTGGAGCCGCTCGCGCACCAGCAATGGCAGCCCGAAGCGTTCGCACTGGGCCGGTGGGCGGCCTACATCTGGTGCGTGGATGGTGTGCTGGCCAGCCGCGCCGCCGCGGCGATGGGCAAGCTGCTGGGCGATGCCGTGACCACCCGCAACTGGAGCACCATGACCAAACTGCATGCCCTGGCGATGGAAACCTGAGCCGGGCCGGCGCCGGACCGCCCGGCGACTTCGGTTAGACTGGCCGCTCCACCGTTACCGACGAGCTTTATGAAACATCTTCCACTCGTTGCCGTGCTGGCCGGCGTTCTGCTGGCCGGCTGTGGCATCGTCAAGAAAGACAGCGCCGCCGGCCGCATCGCCGGCATGCAGGAAGCGGCCAATCCGCAGGTGCTGCTGCTGGGTGAAGTGCACGATAACCCGCAGGGCCACAAATTGCGCTTCGAGGAGCTGAAAAAGCGCGTCGACGCCGGCTGGCATCCGGTCATCGCAATGGAACAGTTCGATCATGAAGACCAGCCGTTGCTGGACGAAGCGCAAAAGGGCTGCGTCGATGCCGGCTGCGTGATCCGGGTGATGAACAAGAAGGGCTGGGACTGGCAGCAGTATTACCCGGTGATCGGGCTGGCGCTGGACAAGCACCTGCCGATCGTGGCCGTCAACCTGTCGCGCGCGAACGCGTCGAAAGTGGTGCGCGATGGCGTGACATCGGCTTTCGATGCGAAAACCGTGGCGGAGTACCGGCTGGGCGAACCGATTTCGGCCGACTGGCGCAAGGCCCAGGAAAACGAGATCCGCACCGGCCACTGCAACATGCTGCCCGACATGATGGTGCCCGGCATGGTGAACGCCCAGATGGCGCGCGACATCTGGATGGCCAAGTTGATCCGCGACCAGCAGCCGCGCGACGTGGTGCTCATCGCCGGCAATGGCCACGTGCGCAAGGACATCGGCGTGCCGCGCTGGCTCGACGCGGTCGGCAGCAAGCTCACGGTCAAGTCCATCGGCTACGTGGAAGGCGGCGGCATGAAGGCGCAGTTCGACGAGGTGCGGGCGATCCCGGCCCAGAAGCGCGCCGATCCCTGCGCCAAGTTCAAGAAGTAATATTGCCCAACAAAAAAGGGCGCCGAAGCGCCCTTTATATCGATCAGTCCTTGTACATCGGTCCGTCGAAGATGAACTTGCCGCCGTGGTAGTTGAACGTGGCGTCGTCCGCCGGCGGGTATTCGCCCGATTCCGGCACGTCGGCGCGGAACTGTTCGGAGGAGTCCTTCGGCTGAAAGCCCAGGTGGGCGGCCTTGCGGTTGTCCCACCACTGGCGCTTGTTGTCCGAGGCGCCGAACAGGATCGTGTGGCCCACGCGCGGCGTCAGCAGCGACACGCGCAGCGCTTCCACCAGGTCGTCGTAGGACAGCCAGGTGCACATCATGCGCGGGTTGTTCACGGCCGGGAACGACGAGCCGATGCGCAGGCACACGGTCTCGATGCCGGCGCGGTCGAAGTAATAGCGCGCCAGCTGCTCGCCGAACACCTTCGACAGGCCGTACATGCTGTCCGGACGCGGCGGGTCGTCGGCATCGATGACCTGGGTCTGCGGGTAGAAGCCGATCGTGTGGTTCGACGAGGCGAACACGATGCGCTTCACGCCCAGGCGGTGCGCCGCCTCGTAGATGTTGTAGGTGCCCTGGATATTGGCGAACATGATGTTCTCGAACGTGTTCTCGGTCGAGATGCCGCCGAAGTGCAGCACGGCGTCCACGCCTTCCATCATCTTGAAGACGGCAGCCTTGTCGGCCAGGTCGCACTGGAAGATCTCTTCGCCTTCGCCGGCTTCGCCCATGTCACCGATGTCGGACAGGCGTACCACGTCCGCCCACGGCTTGATCCGCTCGCGCAGCACTTTGCCGAGGCCGCCGGCCGCGCCGGTCAGCAACAGGCGCTTGAAAGGTTTTTTCGTCGTCATTGTCGTCTCTTGAGTCTTATACGAAGGTTCAGGAAGGAGCATCCTATCCGAATCCGCAGCCGGCGGCGGCGCCACCGGGCAGATTCGCGGCAACTTGATCGGTACACCGGCGTCAGCGCGCCGGGTCGGCGCACTGGCGTCATGTCACTGCGTCAGGTCACTGGTGCCGGGTTGAAGAGTACCAGCGCGTTGTGCAGTTTCCAGTGCTCCGCCCAGGTTTTCTTGCCGCTCGCGGTATCGAGCAGCAGCTGGAACAGTTCCCAGCCCACGCTCTCGATCGTCGCCTCGCCGGTGGCGATGCGGCCGGCGTTCACGTCCATCAGGTCGTGCCAGCGGCGCGCCAGGTCGTCACGCGTGGCGACCTTGATCACCGGGCATTCGGCCAGGCCGTATGGCGTGCCGCGGCCGGTGGTGAACACGTGCAGGTTCATGCCGGCGGCCAGCTGCAGCGTGCCGCAGATGAAGTCCGAGGCCGGCGTGGCCGTGTAGATCAGGCCCTTGACGCCCTTCGTCGTGGCTTTCTCGCCCGGCGACAGCACGCCGGTGATCGGCACGCTGCCCGACTTGACGATCGAACCCATCGCCTTTTCCACGATGTTCGACAGGCCGCCCTTCTTGTTGCCCGGCGTGGTGTTGGCGCTGCGGTCGACGCCGCCGCGGGTCAGGTAGGCGTCGTACCACGCCATCTCGTCGATCATCTGCTGCGCCACCTCGGCATTGGCGGCGCGCGAGGTCAGCTGGTCGATCCCGTCGCGCACTTCGGTCACTTCCGAGAACATCACGGTGGCGCCGGCACGCACCAGCAGGTCGGTGGCGAAGCCCACGGCCGGGTTGGCGGTCACGCCGGAGAATGCATCGCTGCCGCCACACTGCACGCCGACCAGCAGGTCGGAAGCGGGGCAGGTCACGCGCTGGCGCTTGTTCAATACTTCGAGCTGGGCCTCGGCCGTCTGCATGATCGACTCCACCATCGACATGAAGCCCACGTTGCCGGCATCCTGCAGGCAGACGACCGGCGGTTCGGTGGCGATGGTGTCGTCCTTGCGGCGGATCTGGATCGAGTTGGCCGGGAACAGGCGCGTGGGCTGCAGCTTTTCGCAGCCGAGCGAGACAACCATGGCCTGGCCGCCGAAGTTCGGGTTCTTGCTGATGTTATGGATCGTGCGGATCGGAATGTTGGCGCCCGGCGCCTCGATCGCCACGCCGCAGCCATAGGTATGTTCGAGGCCGACCACGTCGTCCACGTTCGGGTAGCGCGGCAGCAGCTCGGCCTTGATGCGTTTCACCGCAAACTCCACCACGCCGGAGACGCACTGCACGGTGGTGGTGATGCCGAGGAGGTTGCGGGTGCCGACCGTGCCGTCTTCATTGCGGTAGCCCTGGAACGTGTAGCCCTCGAGCGGTTCGAGCGGCGGCACCTTGACGGTGGCGATCGGCAGGTTGTCCAGCTCGCGCGCCGGCGGCATTTCCAGCACTTGCTCGGAAACCCAGCTGCCTTTTGGAATGTCGCGCACGGCGCGGCCGATCGAAACGTTGTAGCGCAGCACATTCGCGCCCTGCGCGATATCGGCCAGCGCGACCTTGTGGCCTTGCGGCACGGTTTCGACCAGCGTGAGGCCATCGGGGAATACGGTGCCCGCCGGCAGCCCGCCATCGTTGACGACGATCGCGACATTGTCATTGGCGTGCATGAGGATACGGCGCGGAGTGCTCATGTTTCTATCCTGGAGGGGCCGGCTGCGCGGGATCGCTGCATGTTGTAGTTACGCAACGATCAGACGTGCCGACGAGTTGTCTGATGACTTCAGTATGACAGATGCCCAATTTTTTGGCTAGTCCACATTGCTCATTTGGTCTGACCGGTTTAGAATGGCCTGACCAAATGCAATAATGAAAAGCCCATGCTGAAACGTCCGCCACCACTGCAGGATACGCCCGAGCCGCGGCTTTACCGTGTCGTGGCGGACCGTATCGCGCAACTGATCCGTGACGACGGCATCGCGCCGGGTTCGCGCCTGCCTTCCGAACGGGACCTGGCCACCAAGCTGTCGGTCAGCCGCGCTTCGCTGCGCGAGGCGCTGATCGCCCTCGAACTGGGTGGCGTGATCGAGGTGCGCGGCGGATCCGGTGTCTATGTATGCGAGGCGAAGCAGGAAAATGCCGTGCCGGAAGCCGGCCCGGGACCGTTCGAAGTGTTGTCGGCGCGCCGCCTGATCGAGGCCGAGGTGGCGGCCATCGCCGCCCGCGTGGCCACCGACAATGCGATCGACGCGATCCTAAAGGCGGTGGAAGAGATGGAGGCGCATCACGCCAACAAGACCACCAACGAACAGGCCGACCGCAATTTCCACCTGGCGATTGCCCGCGCCACCGGCAACGGGGCACTGGTGGGCACCATCGATTACCTGTGGAACCAGCGCGGCCGGCTGTGGCACAAGCTGAAGGAGCACTTCCAGACGGAGGAGCTGCGCCAGGAAACGCTGAAGGATCACCGCCGCATCTTCGAGGCCATCGCGGCCCACGATGCGGCCGCGGCGCGGCGGGCAATGCGCTCGCACCTGGAACGCGTGACGCGCACGTTCTCGCGCGGTTGAAACGGCGGTCGCCGGCAGCAGCAGTACAGGACAGGCAGTACAGCAACAGGCAGCACAAAAAAACAGGCAGTACGCATAGCGCAGTACCGCAACAAGAACAAGCGACAAGCAATGACAGCGGCGCCGCATCGACGGCGACGTACAGGAGACAGGATGTACACGGAACCACCCGCCACATTTGCCGGCAGTGCGCGCCACGCGCAGCGCAGCCGCGCCCCTGATCTTCAATAAAAACCTTTGATCCACCGCCTGCGACCCCGGCCACGGCCTTCGTCGCAGCGGCACCGGGCACGCGAGGTGCCTTACCCGCGACCGTGCAGCAAGCATGGCGCGAACACCATCGGAAAACTTAGGAGACAAGCATGACCAAGCGCGCAAGTATGCAAACCCGCCTCCAGCCACGGCTGGCCCTGACGTCGATCGCACTGGCGGCAATGGCCATGGCCCAAGGGGCCGCTGCCCAGGAAGCCCCGATACAGCGCATCGAAGTGACCGGTTCGTCGATCAAGCGGCTGGCCAGCGAGGAAGCGCTGCCCGTCACCAGCATCAAGGCCGAGGAGTTCACCCAGCGCGGCCTGACCACGCTGGCCGACGTGATGATGGCGCTGCCGCAATCGGCTTCGCTGGCCCCGTCGAATGCCGGCTCGGGCACCAACATCAACCTGCGCGGCCTGGGCGTGAACCGCACGCTGGTGCTGCTGAACGGCCGCCGCCTGGCCAACGAGGCGATCTCCGCCGGCTACGCCAACCTGGACGTGATTCCGTTCTCCGCGCTGCAGCGTGTGGAGATCCTGAACGACGGCGCCTCCTCGCTGTACGGTTCCGATGCGATCGGCGGCGTGGTCAACTTCATCACCAAGAAGGAATTCGAGGGCGTGCAGGTGACCGGCCAGTACGTGACGCCTGAACGCAGCGGCGGTGGCGACGAACGCCGCGCCACGCTGACCTTCGGCAAGGGCAGCCTGGCCCGCGACGGCTGGTCGGCCTACGCCACGGTCGACTTCCACGACCGTTCGCGCCTGTCGGCCAAGGACCGCGCCGAATTTTCCTCCGATGAGCTGCTGGCCTCGCTGGGCCGCCCGCGCACCCTGGGCACCGGCGGCTACGCCATGCCGGCCAACTTCACCACGGCCACCAACAAGTCGGCGCAGAACCCGTATGCGGCCACCTGCAACGAACCGTATTCGACGATCGGCGCCAAGAACACCTGCACGCTGAACAGCAACGAGTACGGCACCGCGCTGTACGAGAACCAGCAGCTCAGCTTCTACGCCCGTGCCGCCAAGCAGATCAGCGAAGACCACACGTTCACCGTCGAATACACGCGCGGCCAGTCGGAGATCATCGCCGCCCGCAACCCGACGCAATCGGTGGCGGTCAACGGCGCCGCGGCGCTGCTGCCGTCCTCGTCGAAATGGTACCCGGGCAACAGCGGCGGCGTGCCGGCGGTGGCCGGCCTGAACGGCGCCCCGCTGACCGTCACCTGGTCGGTGGCCGACTACGGCCTGGCCACGCAGAAGGACAAGCAGGTCAACCAGCGCCTGGCCTTCGTCGACGAAGGCGTGCTGGCCGGCTGGGATTACCGCGCCGGCCTCGTGATCGGCCTGTCCGACCGCGAGAATTATTACCAGAACGGCTTCTTCAAGGGCCAGGGCATCCTGAACGGCCTGAAGAGCGGCGCGCTGAATCCGTTCGGCCTGCAGGACCAGGCCGGCCGCGACTACCTGGCGTCGATCTCGGTCGATGGCCAGAAGAACCGCGATTCGCAAACCACCTACAAGGGCATCGATGCCTCGGCCAGCCGCACGCTGTTCGCCATGGCCGGCGGCGACGCCGCGATCGCGATCGGTGCCGACATGAGCCACCAGACCACGCGCGACGACAAGCTGGCGATCCAGAACGAAGTCACGTACCTGAACAGCACCGCCTCGCATGGCGCCGGCCAGCGCAACGTCTATGCGCTGTACACGGAGCTTGACCTGCCGGTCACGAAAACCCTGAACATCAACCTCGCGGCGCGTGACGATTACTTCAGCGACTTCGGCAACACGATCAACCCGAAAGTGTCGTTCCGCTGGCAGCCGACCAAGACCGTGATGTTCCGTGGCTCGGCCAACACCGGCTTCCGCGCGCCGACGCTGTTCGACGCCTATGGCTACCGCCTGCCGGGCGCCACCGGCAAGACGTCGTCGCGCTGGGATGACCCGCTGCTGTGCCCGGGCGGCACCCCGGGCGTGACCGGTACCGGCACCGCACTGCCGGGCCTTGTCTCGTCCGAGGTCTGCAATGTACAGCTGAACAAGCAGGTCGGTTCGAACTCGGGCCTGAAGCCGGAAAAATCGAAAGGCTTCACGCTGGGCGTGGTACTGGAACCGACCAAGTCGCTGACGATGTCGTTCGACTACTGGAACATCCGCATGAAGGACATGCTGGCCAACCTGCCGGAGCAGGTATATTTCCTCGATCCGGCCAAGTACGCCTCGCTGTTCGTGCGTAATGCGGACGGCACGCTGGCCTACATCAACAACACCACGATGAACCTGGGCGGCCAGAAGGCGGCCGGTATCGACGTCTCGGCGACCTACGCTTTCCCGCGCAGCACCTATGGCGACTTCAAGGTGCAGCTGGACGGCACGTACCTGACGCAGTTCGACAACCAGCTGTTCCCGGGCGAAGCATGGGTCAACAACATCGGCCGTTTCGGCAACGCCTCGAACGGCACCACGTCGAGCTTCCCGATCATCACCTACCGCTGGAAGCACACGCTGAACCTGTCGTGGGCGCTGGGCGACTGGACCGCGCAGGCCACCCAGAACTACAATTCGAAGTACGAAGACCAGAACCTGGTGGCCGAGCAGTACTGGCGTGACATCAACTCGTACAAGCCGTGGAACCTGACCCTCGGCTACAAGGGCTTCAAGAACACCCAGCTGACGTTCGGCGTCACCAACGTGTTCGACTCGGCTCCGCCGGTCACGAACCACAGCGGCTACTCGTTCGGTTACCTGTCGAGCGCGGCCAGCCCGATCGGCCGCTCGTACAACCTGCGCGCAAGCTATACCTTCTAAGCGAAGCCCGGCCGCCCGTCGCGCGCAGCCACGCTGCCGTGGCCGGCGGCTTTTTTTCATTGACAAGAGGTCCAGCATGCATCAGCGCGTCATTTCTTTCCGTTCTTTCCGTATCATGGCCGGCACGCTCGCCGCCCTGGTTTCCCTTGGCAGTGCC
>DASVVD010000173.1:0-8003 GCA_036386715.1 Pseudoduganella sp. | reverse complement strand
GCGGTTCGGTCGCTTAATTGCGGCCCTGCCTGATCGGAGCAAAAATTGGCGACTAATTCACAACTTGGTAAAAGCGCCGCTGCCGGCTTCCCCTGGGGTCGGCTGTGGTTTTTGCTTGGCGCGTTGGTCGTGTACCGCATCGGTGCTCACATCCCGGTTCCCGGGATTGACCCGACTGCGTTAGCGTCGCTGTTCAAGCAGAACGAAGGCGGCATCCTGGGCATGTTCAACATGTTCTCGGGTGGCGCGTTGTCCCGCTTTACCGTGTTCGCACTCGGGATCATGCCCTACATTTCGGCTTCGATCATCATGCAGCTGGCGTCGATCGTCATGCCGCAGCTGGAAGCGCTGAAAAAGGAAGGCGAAGCAGGGCGCCGCAAGATCACCCAGTACACCCGTTACTTCACGGTGGCACTGGCTCTGTTCCAGGCGTTCGGCATCGCGGTCGCGCTCGAGGCGCAGCCTGGCCTTGTGCTCGATCCGGGCATGGGCTTCCGCTTCGTTACGGTCGTGACGCTCCTGACCGGCACCATGTTCCTCATGTGGCTGGGCGAGCAGATCACCGAACGTGGTCTTGGCAACGGTATTTCGATCATCATTTTTGCCGGTATCGCAGCAGGTCTGCCGTCGGCCCTGGGCGGCTTGTTCACCCTGGTCTCGAACGGTTCGATCAGCAGCATCGCCGCGATCATCATCGTGGTCCTGGTGGTGTTCGTGACGTATGCCGTCGTGTTCGTGGAACGCGGGCAGCGCAAGATCCTGGTCAATTACGCAAAGCGTCAGGTCGGCAACAAGATCTACGGTGGCCAAACCAGCCACCTGCCCTTGAAGCTGAACATGGCCGGCGTGATCCCACCGATCTTCGCCTCGTCGATCATCCTGTTCCCGGCGACGATCGTCGACTGGTACACGCGAGGCAAGGACGCCAGCGGCCCGTTCGTCGGGTTCCTGAAAGACCTGGCTGCCTCGCTGGCTACCGGTGAGCCGATCCACGCGTTGCTGTATGCGGTGGCGATTGTCTTCTTCTGTTTCTTCTATACGGCGCTGGTATTCAACAGCAAGGAAACGGCGGATAACTTGAAGAAGAGCGGGGCCTTTGTGCCAGGGATTCGTCCCGGTGAGCAGACTGCCCGTTACATCGACAAGATCCTGACCCGATTGACCCTGGCAGGCGCTGTCTATATTACCCTTGTGTGCCTGTTGCCAGAGTTCATGCAAGCCCAGTGGAAAGTGTCGTTCGTATTTGGCGGCACGTCTCTTCTGATCATTGTAGTTGTGACCATGGACTTCATGGCCCAGGTACAGAACTACGTGATGTCGCAGCAATACGATTCACTGCTGCGGAAGGCGAACTTCAAAGGCGGTATTCCGACTCGTTAAGCGATAAGGTCACCATGGCAAAAGACGACGTTATACAGATGCAGGGCGAGGTTCTCGAGAACCTCCCAAATGCAACGTTTCGAGTTAAGCTGGAAAACGGCCACGTGGTCCTTGGCCACATTTCGGGTAAAATGCGGATGAACTATATCCGCATCTTGCCCGGTGACAAGGTCACGGTAGAGTTGACGCCATATGACCTGTCCCGGGCCCGCATTGTGTTCCGGACCAAGTAATTTAAAGTATCGAATCTCAAGAGAGAGCAAAATGAAAGTTAACGCTTCAGTCAAGCGGATCTGCCGCAACTGCAAGATCATCAAGCGCAAGGGCGTCGTTCGTGTCATCTGCATCGAACCGCGTCACAAACAGCGTCAAGGTTAATCGAGGAATAACGAATGGCACGTATTGCAGGGGTTAACATCCCAAATCACCAGCACACCGTGATCGGCCTGACGGCAATCTACGGTATCGGTCGCCCACGTGCGCAGTTCATCTGCGCGCAGACGGGTGTTGCGACCAACAAGAAGATCAAGGACCTGGACGACAGCGAGCTGGAAAAGCTGCGTGATGAAATCGGCAAGTTCGTTGTTGAAGGCGATCTGCGCCGCGAACTGTCGATGAACATCAAGCGTCTGATGGACCTGGGTTGCTACCGCGGCATGCGTCATCGCCGTGGCCTGCCGGTTCGCGGCCAGCGTACCCGCACCAATGCACGTACCCGCAAAGGTCCGCGTAAAGCCGCTCAATCGCTGAAGAAATAATCTAGGAAACCACTATGGCTAAGCAACAAAGTAGCGCTGCAGCAGCACGCGTTCGCAAGAAGGTCAAGAAGAACGTCGCTGAAGGCATCGCTCACGTTCACGCTTCCTTCAACAACACGATCATCACGATCACCGACCGCCAGGGCAATGCCCTGTCGTGGGCAACTTCCGGTGGCGCCGGCTTCAAGGGCTCCCGCAAGTCGACCCCGTTCGCAGCGCAGGTTGCTGCCGAAGCGGCTGGCAAAGTGGCGCAGGAATGCGGCGTGAAGAACCTGGAAGTTCGCATCAAGGGCCCTGGTCCTGGTCGCGAATCCGCTGTGCGCGCACTGAACAACCTGGGCATCAAGATCACCGAGATCCAGGACGTTACGCCAGTGCCACACAACGGCTGCCGTCCGCCAAAGCGTCGTCGTATCTAAGTCTACGATTTACGCAGGACCATGGCCGGTCCCCGGACTGGCCACCGTTGTTCTGAATGAAAATCGCTGGAACAGTTGATCGGAAACGGTTATACTGTCCGGCTATTTTCGCCTGTTCGCTTTCAGCGATCGGGCATGTTGAGCCACCGTCTGTCGGATTAGAGGGACAGACTAGCGCCTGGTCGCTGTAGCAACCCACTGCGGTTGTGCTCCGATGCGATCTGGGGCGTCATTTAATATTTAAGGAAAACACCGTGGCACGTTATATCGGACCTAAAGCAAAACTCTCCCGCCGTGAAGGCACTGACCTGTTCCTGAAGAGCGCCCGTCGCTCGCTGGATTCCAAGTGCAAACTGGACGTCAAGCCAGGCCAGCACGGCGTGAAGTCGGGTGCCCGCACCTCCGACTACGGCAACCAGCTGCGCGAAAAGCAGAAGGTCAAGCGCATGTACGGCATCCTGGAACGCCAGTTCCGCCGCTACTTCGCCGAAGCCGACCGTCGCAAGGGCAACACCGGCGAAACGCTGCTGAACCTGCTGGAAACCCGCCTGGACAACGTTGCTTACCGCATGGGCTTCGGCTCGACCCGCGCTGAAGCACGCCAGCTGGTATCGCACAAGGCCTTCACCGTGAACGGCAATGTCGTGAACATCGCTTCCTACGTCGTCAAGACCGGCGACGTGATCGCCGTGCGCGAAAAGGCCAAGAAGCAGACCCGTATCGTTGAAGCGCTGTCGCTGGCTGAACAAGTCGGCATGCCGGCCTGGGTGTCGGTCGATTCCAAGAAAATGGAAGGCACCTTCAAGTCGTTCCCGGAACGTAGCGAAATCGCTGCCGACGTCAACGAATCGCTGATCGTCGAACTGTACTCGCGTTAATCGCAGTCAGAGCAGTTAGTACCAGCAATAACGCCCACTCCTAAGCAGAGTGGGCTTTTTAACTAATGCCATCAGCCTTATCGGTGTAACGAGCCGAGGGTAATGAAAAGGACATTTCAATGCAAAACAGTTTGTTGAAGCCACGTATCATCGACGTCGAGGCGCTGGGCGCCGGTCACGCAAAAGTCGTGATGGAGCCATTCGAACGCGGCTACGGCCACACGCTGGGCAACGCCCTGCGTCGCGTGCTGCTGTCGTCGATGATCGGCTACGCGCCGACCGAAGTCACCATCGCCGGCGTCGTGCACGAGTACTCGTCGCTGGACGGCGTGCAGGAAGACGTGGTCGACCTGCTGCTGAACCTGAAGGGCGTGGTCTTCAAGGTCCACAACCGTGATTCCGTCACGCTGACCTTGAAGAAGGAAGGCGAAGGCGCCGTGCTGGCGTCGGATATCGACCTGCCGCACGACGTGGAACTGATCAACCCGGACCACGTGATCGCTCACCTGACCGCCGGTGGCAAGCTGGACATGCAGATCAAGGTCGAAAAAGGCCGTGGCTACGTGCCGGGCAACGTCCGTCGCCTGTCGGAAGACACCAACAAGACGATCGGCCGCATCATCCTGGACGCGTCGTTCTCGCCAGTGCGCCGCGTGTCGTACTCCGTGGAATCGGCTCGCGTGGAACAGCGTACCGACCTGGACAAGCTGATCATCAACATCGAAACCAACGGCGTGATCACGCCGGAAGAAGCGATCCGCCAGTCGGCACGCGTGCTGGTCGACCAGCTCAACGTGTTCGCCGCCCTGGAAGGCACGGAAGCCACCGCCGAGGCACCATCGCGTGCACCGCTGGTCGATCCGATCCTGCTGCGCCCGGTCGACGATCTCGAACTGACGGTCCGCTCCGCGAACTGCCTGAAGGCCGAGAACATCTACTACATCGGCGACCTGATCCAGCGTTCGGAAAACGAACTGCTGAAGACGCCGAACCTGGGCCGCAAGTCGCTGAACGAAATCAAGGAAGTGCTGGCATCGCGCGGCCTGACCTTGGGCATGAAGCTGGAAAACTGGCCGCCAGCCGGCCTGGAAAAGTAATTCGTCGCAAGCATTTGCACCACCGCCCGGCGCATGTCGCGTCGGGCGTTTTTTAAAACTTAATTACCGACCCGCGCCTGCTGCTGGCATCCAGCACTGGCGATCGAAGAGTCCGGATTTAAACATCTTTGAAAGGAAGTACCATGCGTCACCGTCACGGCCTCCGTAAACTGAATCGTACCTCGTCCCACCGTCTGGCAATGCTGCGCAACATGACCGTTTCGCTGCTGCGTCACGAAGCGATCAAGACCACCGTGCCAAAAGCCAAGGAACTGCGCCGCGTCATCGAGCCGATCCTGACCCTGGGCAAGACCGACACGCTGGCCAACAAGCGCCTGGCATTCGCCCGCCTGCGCGACCGCGAAATGGTCCTGAAGCTGTTCGCCGAACTGGGCCCACGCTACGCCAACCGTAACGGTGGCTACCTGCGTATCCTGAAAATGGGCTTCCGCGTTGGCGACAATGCACCGATGGCCTACGTCGAACTGCTGGATCGTCCGGAACCAAGCGACATCGAAGCAGCACCGACCGCTGAAGAGTAATCTTCCAGCCGTTGAATGAAAAAGCCGGGCTTGCCCGGCTTTTTTTATGGCGGCTCGCCCGGTGCAGAACGCTTCGTCAGGGCCGCAGGAAACGGCTGACCGCGTCGATCGTGGCAGCCGGCTGTTCTTCCATCAGCCAATGGCCGGCATCGCGAATCACCACTTCCGTCACGTTGGTCGCGGCGTTACGCATCACGATCGCCTCGTTGGCACCGAACGATTTTTCGCCGCCTACCGCCAGCACGGGCATGGCCAGCCTGGTGCGCACCGATACCAGGTTGTCCTTTTCGTCCTGGGGAATCGAGTTGAACTGCGCAAATGCCGCACGCATTGCCCCCGGTTGCGCGTACAGGCCGGCATAGTGCTGGCGGGTCTCTTCATCGACCTTGGCCGGGTTGCCGGCAAACTCATTCCAGAAGCGGTCCAGGTAAATGCGCTCACGGCCCGCAACCAGCCGTTCGGCATCCGGGCCGCCGAACGAGAAATGCCACAGCAGGGGATTGCGAACGATCTGGTCCCATGGGGGAATGCCCGGAACCGGGGCGTCCATGACCACCAGCTTCGTGGTCCGCTCCGGATAGCGCGCCGCGTAGGCATAGGCGACCATCGTGCCGATATCGTGGCCGACGACGGCCGATTTCTCGACCCCCAGCTTGGCCAGTACGGCGCGAATGTCGCCGGCCTGGGATTTCTTGTCGTAGCCGCCCACCGGCCGCGATGAACGGCCCATGCCGCGCAAATCGGGGACCACGACCGTGTGATCGGCGGCGAGCCGCGCGGCCAGCGGCGCCCACATGTCGCCCGTATCGCCGAAACCGTGCAACAGCACGACGGCCGGACCGCTGCCGCCTGTGCGCACATGGATCGTGGCGTCGCCGACCTGGATGTCGGACGTTCGGAATCCAGCGGGGTAGGCGGGAATGCCCGCTGCCATGGCAGGAGCTGCCATCAGGGAGGCGGCGGCAAGCAGGCCGGCCAGGCGCGTCGTGCGATACCACGTTGCGTTCATCATCGGCATACCTCCAGATCATGGCTACTTGCGGCCCAGCTCGCTGCACGGACACGGCAGACTGTCCGAGCGTACTCCCACGGCAAGGCCGCGGCCTCCCGCCTGCGTTAGAGCGCCACCCGAGACTTTGGCAGCTTGACAGCCGGCCAGCGTCACCTGAAGCGCCACCACTCGCGGCGCGGGGCGCGCCAGCGACGATGGGAAATACGAACGCATGCGTACCATCCGGTGTACCATTTCGCAGTTCCCCCCGCCGAGTCGCCGCATGTCCTGCCTGCCACGCCTGTTGTTCCTGTTTGCTCTTCTCCTGTCGCTATTGTCGCCAGCACGTGCCGACGAGGACTTCCTGCCGCCGAATGTCGCCTTCCAGTTCTCCGCCCGCATGGCCGACCCGACAACGGTCGAGGCCACGTGGCGGATCGCCGAGGGCTACTACATGTACCGCGAGCAGTTCAAGTTCCGTGCGGCGGGCGCGCAGCTGGGGTCGCCAGCAGTCCCGCCCGGCAAGGTGAAATTCGACGAAACATTCAACAAGAACGTGGAAACCTACCGCCACAGCGTCACGATCCGCATCCCGGTCGAGGCGGCCGGGGCATTCACGCTGACCGCCACGGGGCAGGGATGTTCCGACAAGGGTCTGTGCTATTCGCCGCAGGATGCCACGGCACAGCTGTCTCCCGCCGGAGGCGTAGCGACGGCACAGCGGCCGGCTAGCCCGTTCGGATTGCCGGCCATGAGCCGGCCGGGCGACCCGGTCATGGAAACTGCCGCCGAGGCGCCGCCGGCGGCCGCGGAAGCTGCGCAGCCAGCCGCGCCGCAAAGCGAGATGGGCCGCATAGAAGGCGCCCTGCAAGGCGGCCGCCTGGCCGTGATCGTCCCGCTGTTCCTGCTGCTCGGCCTGGGCCTGGCGTTCACGCCGTGCGTGCTGCCGATGGTGCCGATCCTGTCGTCGATTATCGTCGGCGAGGGAGAGATGGCCAGCCGAGGCAGGGGCCTGCTGCTGTCGTTGTGCTATTCGCTGGGCATGGCGATTGTCTATACGGCGCTCGGCGTGGCTGCCGGCCTGGCCGGCGAAGGGCTGGCCGCGGCACTGCAGAACCGGTGGGTGCTCGGCGCGTTCGGCGTGCTGCTGGTCGTGCTTGCCTTGTCGATGTTCGGCGTCTACGAACTGCAGGTTCCCGCGGCACTGCAGACCCGGCTCGCCGCCGCGTCCGGTCGCCGTGCGGGGGGCAAGCTGGCCGGCGTGTTCGCGATGGGGGCAATCTCCGCGCTGATCGTCGGCCCCTGCGTCGCCGCGCCGCTGGCCGGGGCGCTCGTCTACATCAGCCAGACCCGCGACGTGGTCGTTGGCGGCACGGCATTGTTTTCGCTGGCAGTGGGCATGAGCGTGCCGCTGATCCTGGTCGGCATATCGGCCGGCGCCTTGCTGCCCCGTGCGGGCGCATGGATGGAGGCAGTCAAGCGTTTCTTCGGTGTATTACTGCTGGCGATGGCCTGGTGGCTGGTATCGCCTGTCGTACCCGGTATTGTCCAGATGGCGGGATGGACACTGCTGGGCATTGCCTACGGCGCTTATCTGTTGCGCCATCATAAAGGCTGGCTGGCGCGTGCCGTGGCGATCGTATTCATCGGCGCAGGTATTGTCCAGATGATTGGCGTTGCCACCCGCGCCCGCGATCCACTCGCGCCACTCGCCCGGATAACAGGCAGTGGCCAGGAACTGCGCTTTACACGCATTGCCAGCGCGGCGGATCTCGATCGCGTGCTGGCCGATACACGGGGAAAAACCGTCATGCTCGATTTTTATGCCGACTGGTGCGTTTCCTGCAAAGAGATGGAGAAGCTGACGTTTATCGATCCATCCGTCCAGCTACGGCTGGAAAACACGATATTGCTCCAGGCCGATGTCACTGCCAATAA
>DASVVD010000172.1:0-12098 GCA_036386715.1 Pseudoduganella sp. | reverse complement strand
CGCGCGATACCTCGTTCCAGGCGCCCGACAGGCGCGAGCCGAACGGCAAGAAGATCTTCTGGTCGCGCGGCGAGGGCTGGGTGATGGCCGGCCTGGCCAAGGTGCTGGAACTCACGCCGAAGGACGACCCGAACCGGCCGTTCTACGTGCAGCAGCTGCGCGAGATGTCGGCCAAGCTGGCCTCGATCCAGGACGACAACGGCGAATGGCATGCCGGCCTGCTCGACCCGCAGCGCTGGCCGCTGGCCGAAACGTCCGGCGCGGCCATGTTCATCCATGGCATGGCCTACGGCGTGAACAACGGCTACCTGGACGAGAAGACCTACCGCCCGGTGATCGAGAAGGCCTGGGCCGCGCTGGTGAAGAACCACATCTACGCGGACGGCCGCCTGGGCGGCATCCAGCAGACAGGCGCCGAGCCGGCACACTACCGGCCGTCGTCGAGCTACAACTACGGCGTGGGCGGCTTCATGCAGGCCGCCGCGGAACTGAAGAAAATGGCGATCAAATGAGCTATACGACCAAGGCATTCAGGATGCAGCTGAAGCCCGGCGTGGTGGAGGAATACAAGCGCCGGCACGACGAACTGTGGCCCGACCTGGCCGAAGCGCTGGCCAATGCCGGCATCTTCGACTATTCCATTTTTCTCGATGAAGACACGCTGTCGCTGTTCGCCGTGCTGAAGGTGAAGGATGGCGCGCCCATCGCCGAGCTGCCGCAACAACCGGTGATGAAGCGGTGGTGGGATCACATGGCGGAGCTGATGGAGGTCGACCCGGAGGGTGAACCGAAAACGCGGCCCAAGGAGTGGGCGCTGCCGCAACTGTTCCACTTTGCCGGCACCGGCGCCTGACGTCAGCCGGCCGGAGGATTGCGGACGGCCGCGCGCTTGCGCCGGGCCGCCCGCGCTTCAGGTATTGTTTGCTACTAAATAACAATAGAACAAGCAGGCAAAATCATGGGCAAGAACCGGCTCGAAGCATTCAGCGACGGCGTCATCGCCATCATCATCACGATCATGGTGCTGGAACTGAAGGTGCCGCACAACGCCGCCTTCGGCGCGCTGCTGCCGCTGTGGCCTGTATTCATGAGTTACGTGCTCAGTTTCGTGTACGTCGGCATCTACTGGAACAATCACCACCACCTGCTCCATGCCGTGAAAGAAGTCAGCGGCGGCGTGTTGTGGGCCAACCTGCACCTGCTGTTCTGGCTGTCGCTGATTCCCTTCGTCACCGCCTGGATGGGCGAAAACCATTTCGAGACGGCGCCGACCGCCGCCTATGGTGTCGTGCTGTGCATGTGTGCTTTCGCCTATGCGCTGCTGGCGCGCCGGCTGACCTCTAATCTCCCGAAGAACGCCACGCTGGCCGAGGCCCTGGGCGAAGACCGCAAGGGCAAGTACTCCATCGTCCTGTACCTGGTGGGTGTGGGCCTGTCGTTCGTTGCCGCGTGGATGGGCTTCGTGGCCTACGCGGCGGTCGCCGTGATGTGGCTGATCCCCGACCGGCGCATCGAGGAGAAAGTGGTCGAGGAAATCGAAGAGGAAGAAAAGGAAGAGGAGAAGGAAGAAGCACAGGCAAAGGCATCGCGCCAGGGACCCGGCTGACCGGGCCGGCGCCGGCATGAGGCCTGGCGCCGCCGGGGATGGCGCCAGGGGTACTAATGCATATTCATGCGCTGTCTTGCCGGCTTACTTCGCCGGCGCGGCCGGCGTCAGCAGGCCGCGGGCGCGCAGCCATTCCTCGGCACGGCGCGGCCATTGCGATGCGTTGGCCAGGCCGTCGCGCATGCCCATGCCGTGCGAGCCCTGTTCGAACAGGTACATCTCGGCCGGTACCTTGTTCTTCGTGAGCGCCTGGTAGAACAGGATGCTGTTCTCGACCGGCACGGCGGCATCGGCCTGGGTGTGGATCAGCAGCGTGGGCGGCGTGCGCGGGGTGACCTGGCGGTCGACGGACATCAGCTGCACCAGTTCCTGCGACGGTTTGTCGCCGAGCAGGGCCTTGCGCGAACCCATGTGCGCGGCCGGGCCTTCCATGGCAATGACCGGGTACATCAGCACCAGGAAATCGGGGCGGGCGTCCACCTTGTCGAGCGCCGCGCCGGTGCGGCCTGCCGGGTTGTCGAACAGCGTGCCGGCACTGGCGGCAAGGTGGCCGCCGGCCGAACTGCCCATTACGCCGATGCGGTGCGGATCGATGCCGAATTCCGCGGCGCGCGAGCGCAGCAGGCGCACGGCACGCAGCACGTCCTGCAGCGGGGCCGGGTGGCCATACTCCTGCATGCGGTAGTTCAGCACGAACGTGGTCACGCCCAGGGTGCTGAGCCAGGTGGCATACTGGGTGCCTTCGCGGTCCACCGACTGGCGCACGTAGCCGCCGCCCGGTGCCACGATGATGGCGGTGCCGTTCGGGCGGTCCACCGCCGGGCCGACCAGCGTGAGCGTGGGGTTCGACGTATTCTGGATATAGCCCTTGCCGTTCTGCTCCGGGCCAATGTCCTTCAGGCCGGGCGCCCCTTCGGGCCAGAGTGGCAGGACGGTGGGCGCGGCGGCGAAGGCATTGAAAGAGCAGGAGACAGTCATGGCAAGCAGGATGGGCAGGACGATTTTTTTCATGAACGAGGGAGTGTAATGATCAAAAGGATATTGTGCACGGGACTGCTGGCCTTGTGTGCGTCGGCACAGGCGGATAACGTTTCCAAGGGGCTGTTCAACGGCCGCGATTTCACCGGCTGGGAACTGCGCACCGAGCCTTCGGCCGCCATCGCCGACGCGTTCACGCTGCAGCCTGGCGGCGTGATCGCCTCGGCCGGCAAGCCGGCGGGCTTCCTGTCCACCACGGCCACCTACCGCAACTACCGGCTGCACGTCGAATGGCGCTGGACCGACAAGCCGGGCAACGGTGGCGTGCTGCTGCACATCTCGGATGGCCCGATGGACCGCGTGTGGCCGCTCAGCATCCAGGTGCAGACCAAGCACGGCGCCGCCGGCGACCTGCTGCCGATGGCCGCCGCCACGTTCACCGAGCCGCCCACCAGCGCCCCCGGCGCCGCGCCCATCATCAAGGCCCGCACCGGCGCCAACAGCGAAAAGCCCGCCGGCGAATGGAACAGCGCCGACATCGTCAGCCGCGACGGCACCATCGAAGTCACGGTCAACGGCGTCGCCCAGAACCACGTCACGAACGCCCGCCCGGCCCAGGGCAAGATCGGCTTCCAGCTCGAAGGCGCCCCGTACCAGCTGCGCAACGTGACGCTGGAAGAACTGTAACCCCTGCGGAACTGCAGAGCTCGTGTCATGGGGTCTGGCCCCTTGACACGAGCTCTGCATTAGATTATTTCCGCTTCAGCCAGTCCTCCGGCACCGGCACGATGACGATGTTCATCGATTTGCCGTCCGCCGACAGCATGGCCGACTGGATCTGGATCTTCGTGCCGTCGGCGTTGAAGGTGGGGTGGAGGTGGTCGGCGGCGGTGTCCTTGTGGCCGGTGGTGAGCAGCTTCATCTCGCGCGTCTTCCGGTCGATCAGCCACAGCGAGCGCGAAAAATCGTCGCCTACGGCGAAGCGGCCGTCGGAGGAGCCGTGCACGTGCCACAGCCCGCTGCCCGACGGCGTCTGCCCGGCGATCGTCATCTCGCGGGTGCGCAGGTTGACGATGGCCAGGCCGGTCGGCTTCTCGCGCGTGCCGGCATCACCCCAGGCGGCATCCTGTCCAGGGTTGGCGCCGTAGACGCCGGTCGCCGGCGCATCGACCCCGCCGCCGCCATCCTTGACCGGCCGGTGGCCCATCAGCGCCAGCGCCACTTCATCCTTCGTGATCACCGCCTCGTGCGTCACCCATTCGTACGACGCTTCCGGATACAGCGGGCGCAGGCCGCTGCCGTCCGAGCGCACGGTCCACGTGCGCTGCGGCGACTTGCCGCCGGTCTCCCAGCAGAACACGATCTCGCCCGGGTTCCACAGGTTGGCCTGGATATGGCCGATCTGGAAGC
Organism: Pseudoduganella sp.; assembly: GCA_036386715.1. GTDB lineage: Bacteria > Pseudomonadota > Gammaproteobacteria > Burkholderiales > Burkholderiaceae_D > Rugamonas. The sequence continues at coordinate 8,104 of DASVVD010000172.1, read as the reverse complement.
CGACCGAGACGACATGTTTGATCTCACCAGTTTTCACGTTCATGCGCGCGATGCCGTTCGGCCCCGCGCCCATGTTGCGCGGGCCGAAGTTGGCCTCGATCTTCGCGCCCGGCGCCAGGTGTTTCGCCGCCTCGGTGCGGCCCACGCGGAAGTACACCCATTCCTCGTCCGCGTCGAGCGCCATGTCGCCACCAGCCTCCAGGCTGGCCGGCGTGGTGCCGGCGATGCGCTGGTAGGTGCCGGGCGCCGCCATCTTGCCGGCGGCGCTGTCGCGGAACACGGCGGCCAAGTCCACTTCCACGATCTGCAGCACGCCTTTTTCAGGGGCCGGGCGCATGAAGAACAGCTTCATCGACTTCTGCGCGATGTTCAGCATGCCCGTGAAGCCGCCTTCGGTCACCTGCACCAGGTCGCCGGTGGCTTCGTTGACGGCCATCGCTTCGCCGGCCACGCGGTTCGAGCGGAACACCAGCCACTTGCCGTCGGACGTCCATTGCGGGTGCGTGGGGTAGATCTTCGAATCGCCCTTGCCGGCGGCGCTGGTGAGGAACGTCAGCGCGGTACCCGTGACCGGGTCCTTGACGACCTTGCGTTCGGAAGGAAAGCGCTGGCCGATGCCGGCATGGGCAGCGGTGCTCAGGCAAAGCGCCGCGCACACGGCGGCGCGCAACAACAGGGAAGTGTTCATTGGCGTGTGCAGGTTCGGGTGGAAATGGCCGATTGTGCGCGTATTCGAAGGCGGGCTCCGCTCATCTTCCTGAGCGTTTGAAAGCCTGCCCGGGCCGCGCGAAAACGGCTGCCTTAGAATGGCTCCATGACACGATACCTCCAGACCTTCTTCCTGTTCTCCCTGTTCCATGCCTTCGCCAGTGCCCAGGCACCCCTGCCGGCGGCGGTGAATACCGATCCGGCCAAGGCCCGGGTGGTGCTGCCGGAACCGGCCAACCCGGCATTGCCGTCGCTGATCCTGATCGGCGACTCCACGGTGCGCAACGGCCATGACGATGGCCAGGGCAAGGGCCCGGCCGGCCAGTGGGGCTGGGGCAACCCGATCGCGAACTACTTCGATGCGGCGAAGATCAACGTCGTCAACCGCGCCGTCGGCGGGCTGTCGAGCCGCACCTATGTCACCAGCGGCCACTGGCAGCGCACCCTCGCGCTGGTGAAGAAGGGCGACGTGGTCATGATGCAGTTCGGGCACAACGATGCCAGCGCCGTCAACGACACCAGCCGCGCGCGCGGCACGCTGCGCGGCACGGGCAACGAAACCGAAGAGATCGACAACCTGCTGACGAAGCAGCACGAAACGGTGCACAGCTACGGCTGGTACCTGGCCGACTACATCGCGCAGATCCGTGCGAAGGGCGCCACGCCGGTGGTGATCTCGCTCATCCCGCGGAAGCGCTGGAACGAGGATGGCGAGGTGCGCGGCAAGGTGCGCCGCAACGCCGAAGACTATGCCGGTTGGGCGAAGGACGTGGCGCGCCGCGAGAAAGCCGGTTTCATCGACCTCAACGAACTGGCCGCGCGCCGCTACGACGAGATGGGCCGCGACGCGGTCATGCAGCTGTTCCCGCTGGTGACGCCGGACGAATCGGTGCACACCAACTGGGCCGGCGCCGAACTGAACGCGCAGATCGTGGTGGGCGGCATCAAGGCGCTGGGCCTGCAGCAACTGGTCGCCGCGCTCAACGAACGCGGCAAGGCGATTCCGGCCAACGAGGACGAGCGCCCGGTCGTCGACGCGCAATCGGTCAAGGCCGAGCAGGCCGCGAACAGCGCGCTGCCCACGCTGCACCTGGTCGGCGATTCGACCGTGAAAAGCGGCGGCGCCAGCGGCCATATCGGCTGGGGCGAGCGCATTGCGCCGTACATCGATGCGGGCAAGGCCAACGTCGTCAACCACGCCATTGGCGGCCGCAGCAGCCGCACTTTCTACAATGAAGGCCGCTGGCAGAAGGTGATGGATGCCCTGAAGGCCGGCGACGTGGTGCTGATCCAGTTCGGCCACAACGACGGTGGCCGGATCGGCGACCCGGCAATGAAGGGCCGCGCATCTGGCGCCGGCATCGGCCCCGAAACGGTGGAAGACAGGAAGTCCGATGGCACGGTGGAGCAGGTGCACACGTTCGGCTGGTACATGGCGCGCTACGTGCAGGATGCCCGGGCCAAGGGCGCCACCGTGGTGCTGCTGTCGCCGGTGCCGCACCGCGACGCCTGGCAGGACCGGCGCGATTTCGAGAACTTCGCGCAATGGGACCGCGAAGTCGCGCAGCGCAATGGCGCCCGCTTCGCCGACCTGACGATGGCCATCACCGCCGGCTACCGCCGCGCCGGCGCCAACGTGGTCGACACGTACTTCAGCGATGCGCGCACGCACACCAACGAAGCCGGCGCCGCTTTCAACGCGCAAAGCGTCGTCGCCGCGCTGAAGGCGCTGCCGGAGAACCCGGTCGGCAAGTGGCTGTCTGTGCAAGGGCAGCAGGTACCGGCTGCCGCCCCGGCACCGTAAGCAAAGTAGCAACCGGCATAAACCAGAAACCCGGGACAGCCCGGATCGCCGGACCGCCTGATTTTGAGGAAATTTCCTTAAAACCAGGGACTGTCCCGGGTTTTTTGTCCCGGGTTTTTACTTCGGCATGCCTTCGCCGATGTAGTACGACGGCCAGGGCGGCTGGTTGTAGGCGGTGTTCTGCCAGGCGATGGCGGCGCGGTATTGCGGGTCGTGCATCAGCGTGGTGAGCTTGTGCGTAGTGGGGATCGCCGTGGAGTAGATGCGCAGGCTGTTGTTGTCCGCGGCGCGCCAGATGATTTCCTCGCGCCAGTCGCCGAACAGGTCCGCCGACAGCGCTGGGTTCGACTTGGTGCCGTTGTTCGACGCCGCGCCTTCCGCATCGAGCAGCACGTTCGATTGCGAGGTCTTCCAGTCCCACTTGAACACTTTGGTGCCGTCGAGCAGTTCGCGCTGCAGGTCGCCGTCCCACCACACCATGAAGTTTACCTGCCGCGGGTGGTTGGGGGCGATGACGTTGCCGCGCGCGTCGTACAGGTTGGGGGAAGCGGACGACCACGCCTCGGCGCCGGGGAAGCGCGGGTCGATGTCGCCGGCCACGCCGCGGCCGGTGTCCTTGGTGGCCGGCGTGGACCACAGCACCTCACCGGTACGCGCATCGAGCATGGCGGCGCCGACGTTCTTCGACATCGTCATGTTCTCGTGCACGCCCCATTTTTCCAGGCCCGGCCGGGTCGGGTCCAGGTCGGAGACGTGCATCGCATCGCCATGGCCCATGCCGGTGGTCCACAGCGGCTTGCCGTCGTCGTCGATCGCCATCGCGCCGTACAGGATCTCGTGCCTGCCGTCGCCGTCGACGTCGGCCACGCTGAACTGGTGGTTGCCCTGGCCCGAATAGCCCTTCGGCACGCCGGCCGCTTCGGAATCGAAGTACCAGCGCCGTTTCAGCTTGCCGCCCGCGAAGTCGACGGCGGCGATCGTGGTGCGCGCATAGTAGCCGCGCGCGAAGACGGCGCTCGGGTGCCTGCCGTCCAGCCAGGCGGTACCGGCCAGGTAGCGGTCGCTCCGGTTGCCATAGGCATCGCCCCAGCGCGCCTTCAGCTCGTCGCCGGTCGGGTTGTCGCGATTTGACCCGTCTTCGCCGCGAGGGGAAGGGTAGGGGATGGTGTCGAGCACGCGCCCGGTGGCGCCCTCGAACACGCTGAGGAATTCCGGCCCTTTCAGGATGCGGCCCGTGAAGCCGGCCATCAGCTTGCCATCCTCGGTGCGGCGCGCACCGGTGCGGTCGCCCTGCTCGATCTCGCCGTTGCCGCTGACCCAGTTGGCGCCCGCGTCGCCAATGATATTGCCGGTGCCGTCGCGCGTGCCGTCCGCCGTCTTGACGATCACTTCGGCCTTGCCATCGCCGTCGTAGTCGGCCACCTGGAACTGCGTGTAGTGCGCGCCGGCGCGAATGTTCGGCCCCAGGTCCACGCGCCACAGCAGCTTGCCGTCCAGCCGGTAGGCGTCGAGCAGCACATTGCCGGTAAAGCCCGCGCAGCAGTTGTCCTGCGATGCGCTCGGATCCCATTTCAGCACGATCTCGTACTGGCCATCGCCATCGAGGTCGCCCACCGAGGCATCGCTGGCGTTATAGGTGTAGTCCTTGCCGTCGGCCGTCTTGCCGCCGGCCGGGCGCTGCAGCGGGATCGTCAGGAAGCCGTCGATCGCCAGCGCCTTGCTGGCCGTTCCCTCGGCACCATTCACCACTTCGCGCACTTCGTACGCGCCCGTGCCGGCGGCGCTGTCGCTGAAATTGGTCGACGTGCCGATCGGCGCCGCGTTCAGCTTCCTGCCATCGCGGTACACGTTGAATGCCAGGCCCGGCGCATCGGTGGCCAGCGAGCGCCAGCTCACCAGCACGCCATCCTTGCCGCGCACCGCCACCGCGCCGCGATCGAGCTTTTCCAGCTGCATCGCGGTCTTCGCCGGCACCATCGCCGTGGCGATCGTGGCCGCTCCGCCTGGCGCGGCCACGCCGGCCGTGCCCTGGGAGCCCGGCGTGCTGCAGGCGGCAGCCGCCAGCGCCAGCGCCACCGCGGCGGCGCAGCGTGTCATCGTTGTATTCATTGCTTTTCTCCTGCGGATAAAGGAACGGCCGCGGTCCCGGGGGAGCGCAGCCGTGTCGGTAGCCAGGACCGTCGGACGGTCAGCGCTGGCCCTGGAACATGAAGCCGCTATCGTTCAGGCCGTACTTGAACTTCTTGTTCATCTCGATGATCTCGGCGCCGGCCAGCAGCAGCGGGCCGTAGCCGTGCGCGGCGCGCGTGCTGGTCGGACGGTAGTAGTAGAACGCCGGATCGAACGCCATGCCGGTGCCCACGCAGATGCCCTCGATCTCGCCCTTGGCATTGACCTTGCCGGCCACCGCGTTCCAGGCCAGGTTGGCCATGGTGCCGTACATTTCCCTGTCCAGGTAGCCGCGGTTGACGGCGCGCGCGATCGCATACGTGTAGATCGCCGTGGCCGACGTTTCCAGGTACGAATCGTTACGGTCGATCAGCTGGTGCCACAGGCCGTCCTTGTGCTGGTACTTGGCCAGGCCCTTCGCATGGGCGCGCAGCTGCGCTTCGACCGCCTTGTAGCCCTTGTGGTTCTTCGGCAGCACCTCGAGCACCTCGACCATCGCCATGATGGCCCAGCCGTTGGCGCGCGCCCAGTGCAGTTCCGGGTGGTCGCGCAGGCCTTCCACGTAGCCGTGCATGTAGATGCCCAGCTGCGGGTTGAACATGCGCTTCGAGAACTGCAGCACCTGCTTCACCGCGTCGTCATAGTATTTGGCGTTGCCGGTGTACTTGCCCATCAGCGCGATGGTCGGCACGCCCATGAACATGTCGTCGAGCCACAGCGTGTTGGTCAGCGGCCGTTGCTTGTTGCCGCCCTTGCCATCCGGGCCGCCGCGCGCCAGCGTGCCGTCCGGCAGCCGGTATTCCTTCTCGGTGACGAACTTGCCGCAGATGTCCACCAGCTGGCTGTAGTCCACCTTCGAGCCGGCGTTCTTGGCCTGCATGAAGCTCATGCACAGCGCGCCCGCATCGTCCAGCGCGTGCGGGTTCAGGAAGCTCTTGATCGGCGCCTGCGAATTGACCGGGTCGGCCTTCACACCCGGCAGGTACAGGCGTGTGAGGTCGGCCAGCAACTGGTGGCGCCTGGTGGTGTAGTCAGTGTAGCGCGCGTCGCCCGTGGCGGCGCCGGCGGCCAGCATGCCGGCATACGTGACGCCCCATTCATAGCTGGTCAGGCGAAAGTCGCCCGGTTTCAGCACCGCGTCCGGATCGGCCTTGTCCAGCTTTCCGATCGGCGCGTGGGTGGTCTTGTTGATCAACTCGGCCGGCGTGGTGGCGTCGAGGTAGGCGAACACACGGTCCATCACGGCCTTCACTTCGGCCGTTTCCATCGCGCGGTACGGGTTCGGGTATTTCACTTCGAGCGCGTGCAGCATCGCGTCCGCGGCGGCCGGGCCTTTTTCCTGCGGCGGCGGGGCTTCCTGCGCCGCGATGTGCAGGGAGGTGCAGGCGACCAGGGTGCCGATCAGCAGCCGGCCGGCCTTCAGTTTGAACAGGGTCTTCTTCACTTGAACAATCGTCTCCGAGGTTATGTGTGACCGCGCTTTCGATTCGCGCTTGCATGACGGCATGACAGTAGCCGATATGGTGGAGCGGTGCAATGCGGTGAGCGCCCGGAACGCGGATTGCTCGTATTGTTGATTGGAGAAGCGTAAAAGCGGCCGGCGCATTGAAAAAGGCAGCCCGTAGCTGCCTTCGCTGTCCTACATGCCGGGGCCGAAACCGCCACCGCCACCGCCACCGCTGCCACCCGGGCCGAAGCCACCGGGGCCGCGCGGGCCGTCGCCCGGGTTGCGGAACATGCCCGGGTTGTTGCGCAGGTTCGGGTCGCCCTTGACGCCGCCCCAGTTGTAGCTCAGGGCGACCGAGAACGTGCGGCCCTGCTGCTCGCTGTAGCTGAACTGCCGGACGGTTTCCGTGATCTGCGACGTCTTGTTGACGTTGCTGTCGAAGATATCGCGGATGCTGGTGCGCAGCGTGAGCTGGGGCGTGAGGCGCCACATCCAGGCGGCATGCGCCTGCCAGTTCGACTGTGTGACATACAGGCCGTTCAGCTGCGTGCCCGTGTAGTTGCCGTTCAACTGCAGCCGGTGGCCTTCGAAGCCGCTGTATTCCGCCCGCAGCTGCAGGGTCGGGGTGTTCTGCGAGCGCTCCGTCTCGACCGAGTACTTGGCGCCGTCGGCGTTGGTCTGCGTGGCAAGGTAGGACTGGTTGACGCGCCGGAAACCGAGCGTGGCATTGAGCTGTATTTCCCGCGATGGCTTGGCCTGCAGGTTCCAGCTGATGCCATCGTTGGTCTTGGCGCCGAAGTTGACGGCCTCGCTGACGACGGCGGTGCTACCCGGCACCGGCGTCAGGAAGCGGCCCAGCAGCGGACTGTCCTTTTCGCGGAACAGCGACATGTTGCTGTTCACCCAGCCCCATGAATCCGTGTACTTCAGCTCATACTTGTCGCCGTAGGTCGGCGCCAGGCGCGGATCGCCCTGGCTGTAGTTCTGGTCGTCGACATACTGCAGGTTCGGGTTGATGTCGTTCAGCGATGGCCGGCTGATGCGGCGTGACCAGGCGCCCGTCACGGTGGCGCCACGTTCGCCCCAGCCATACTGCAGGTGCAGGCTTGGCAGCAGCTTCTTGCTCGAATCGCTCGTCGAGTTGTTCTGGTTGATGTAGTCGATGTGGCGGCTCACGCTCTCGTAGCGCAGGCCCGGCAGCACGGTCCAGTTTTCCGTCACGCGAATGTTCGGCGACACATACACGGCATAGGTCTTCTCGGTGTTCTTGAAGGCGCTGGCCCGGTCTTCGTCGATCACTTCCTCGCCCGTCAGCGGATCGATGTTGAAGTAGTCCGCATCCGACGTGCCGCTGGTGCGGCCCACTTTCGCGCCAGCCTTGAAGTTGAAGCGGGGGCTGATGCGTTGCGTGTAGTCGACGCTGAATTCCGAGATCCGGCTCGATACCTCGTTGCCGTTGGTACTCTCCGGCCTGGCGCCGGTGGGTGGCGCGACGACATAGCTGTTCAGGTTGTGGCTGTTGGTATCGAAGCTGTTGCCGGATGTGCGCAGGTCGAAGTTCAGCTTGTCGGTGGCATTGAGCTTGCGTTCATAACCGAGCGCCACCTGGTACATGGTGGAGCGGTTGTCGCGGTCGATCGCGCGGCTGTATTCCTCATACGGCGAGGCGCCGCCGTGATAGGTCTGGTAGTACTCGTTCGAATCGGTGCTGCGCTGCGACCTGTTGAACATGATCGCGGCGGTGGCGCGGTCCGTCTCGCCCACGTTGTAGCTGATGGTCGGGGTCAGGTTCAGGATGTCCATCGGCGTGCGGCTGCTGGTTTCGCGATGCGTCTTCCACACTGTGTTGCCGACCTGGGTATCGGTGTCCGACCAGCCCGTGCGTTCCGCGATATTGCGCATCAGGCGCGCGTTGCCTTCCAGTTGCAGGCGCCCGTCGTTGTAGCTGCCGTTCAGGGACGCACCCTTGCGGCCCT
>DASVVD010000171.1:0-4183 GCA_036386715.1 Pseudoduganella sp. | reverse complement strand
CGCCGGCGAGAGCGTGACCGCCAACACCTGGACCATCGGCCCGGTGCAGGTCACGCTGCCGGTGTTCGATGCGGGCCGCCGCCGCGCGTCCGTCGATGCGGCGCAGGAGCGCTACGAAGCCGCCGTGACGGGCTACCGGGGCAGCGTGCGCCAGGCCGTCAGCGAAGTCGAACAGGCGCTCGTCAACCTGCAGGGCACCGACCTGCGCACCGTGCAGGCGCAGGCCGCGCTGGAAGGCTATCGCGCCTCGTTCACCGCCGCCGAGGACCTTTACAAGAACGGCATGGGCAGCCTGCTGCAGCTCGAAGATGCGCGCCGCACCCGCCTCGCCGCCGAGAACGCGATGATCGCCGTGCAGCGCGAACGCAGCGCCGCCTGGATCGCGCTGTACCGCGCCGCCGGCGGTGGCTGGACCCGCGACGACAATTCCACTGCCTTCACCACTGGCCAGCAATGAACATGACGACGAATATGCCAACGACCAAGCCCGAAACGACGCTGCGAACAAAGCTGCATACCAAGCTGCGAACAAAGTTGAAAACCAGGCCGCTCGCCCTGGCCCTGCTGGCCTTCCTCACCGTGGGCAGCGCCGGCGTGATGCTGTACAGCCCCGCCTCCAGCGCCGCCGATGACAAGAAAACGGCGCCGACACCGGCGCTGACGGTATCGACCACCCGGCCGCAATCGGCCACGCTGCCGCTCAAGCTGGTCGCCAACGGCAACGTGGCGGCCTGGCAGGAAGCTTCGCTGGGCAGCGAATCGACCGGCCTGCGTCTGACCGAGGTGCGCGTGAACGTGGGCGACGTCGTCAGGAAGGGCCAGGTGCTGGCCGTGTTCTCGGCCGACACCGTGAACGCCGACGTGGCACAGGCCCGCGCCGCATTGGCGGAGGCGCAGGCCAATGCGGCCGAGGCGCAGGCCAACGCGAAACGGGCACGCGCCGTGCAGGCATCGGGCGCACTGTCCGAGCAGCAGGTTTCGCAGTACCTGACCGCCGAACAGACCGCCAACGCGCGCATCGCCTCGGCCCGCGCCGCGCTGGCCTCGCAGCAGCTGCGGCTGAAATATACCCAGGTGGTGGCGCCCGACGACGGCGTGATCTCGGCCCGGCCCGCCACGGTAGGCTCGGTGGTCGGCGCCGGCACGGAACTGTTCCGCATGATCCGCCAGGGCCGCCTCGAATGGCGCGCCGAGGTCACCGCGGCGGAACTGAAAAGCATCCGCGTCGGCTCGAAAGCCACCGTCAAGGCGGCCAACGGCAGCGAGCTGACGGGCAAGGTGCGCATGATCGCGCCGACCGTCGATCCGCAGACCCGTTCCGCGCTGGTGTATGTCGACCTGCCGCCGGATACGCGCAGCGACGCGCCGTTCAAGGCCGGCATGTTCGCCAGCGGCCACTTCGAACTGGGCAGCTCAAACGCGCTGACTCTGCCGCAGCCGGCCGTGGTGGTGCGCGACGGTTTCCCCTACGTGTTCCGCCTCAACGCCGATTCGCGCGTGAGCCAGCTGAAGGTGCAGACCGGCCGGCGCCTGGGCGATCGCGTGGAGATCCTGACCGGTGTCAGCGCCGATACGCCGGTGGTGCTGAGCGGTGCCGGATTCCTGAACGACGGCGACCTGGTGCGCGTGGCCAACGCAGGACCGTCAACGACAGCGCCGGCGGCAGCGACCGCGGCGCCGGCGCAGCGCACGGCAAGGTAAAGGAACAGCGATGAATTTCTCCGCCCTGTCGATCCGCAATCCCATTCCGGCGATCATGCTGTTCGTGCTGCTCTCGCTGGCCGGCCTGATGGCCTACAAGGCCAATCCGGTGCAGGATTTCCCGGACATCGAACTGCCGATCGTGACCGTCAGCGCCTCGCTGCCCGGCGCTGCGCCGGCCCAGCTGGAAACCGAGGTCGCCCGCAAGATCGAGGACGCCGTCGCCACGCTGCAAGGCGTGAAGAACATCTACACCAAGGTGCTCGATGGCGTGGCCACGGTCACCGTCGAGTTCATCCTCGAGAAGAACCTGTCGGACGGCGTCAACGAGGTGCGCGACGCGGTATCGCAGGTGCGCGCCGACATGCCGGCCGAACTGCGCGAACCCGTGGTCAGCAAGGTCTCCACCGCCGGTCGCGTCATCACGACTTATGTGGTGGCGAACAAACCCGGCGCCACGCAGACCGATCCCGCCGACCTGTCCTGGTTCGTCGACAACACCGTGGCGAAACGCCTGCTGACGGTACCCGGCGTGGGCTCCGTCAGCCGCGTGGGCGGCGTGAACCGCGAGATCCGCGTCGAGCTCGACGACGCCCAGATGGCCGCCCTGCGCGTCTCCGCGCTGGACGTGTCGCGCCAGCTGCGGCTGGTGCAGAAAGAGGCGCCGGGCGGGCGCGGCGACGTGTCGGGCGCCGAGCAGTCGGTGCGCACGATCGGCACCGTGCAGTCGGCCCAGGCCCTGGCGGCCATGGACATCCCGCTGGGCGACGGCCGCCACATCCGCCTCGACCAGGTGGCCAAGGTGACCGACACGATCGCCGAGCCGCGCGCCATCGCCACGCAGGACGGCAAGCCGGTCGTGGCCTTCGAAGTGTTCCGCACGAAGGGCGCCAGCGAAACGGCGGTGGCCGAAGGCGTGCACGCCGCCGTGCAAACCTTGCGCAAGGCGCACCCGAACCTGGAACTCAGGGAAGTGATCGACAACGCCTTCCCGGTCGAGGAAAACTTCGAGGGTTCGATGGAGCTGCTGTACGAAGGCGCGATCCTGGCCGTGATCGTGGTGTTCTGGTTCCTGCGCGACTGGCGCGCCACGCTGGTGGCCGCCGCCGCGCTGCCCCTGTCGGTGCTGCCGGCATTCCTCGGCATCTACTGGTTCGGCTACACGCTGAACACGGTGACCCTGCTGTCGCTGGCGCTCGTTGTCGGCGTGCTGGTGGACGATGCGATCGTGGAAATCGAGAACATCGAGCGCCACCTGCAGATGGGCAAGACACCGATGCAGGCCGCGCTGGAAGCGGCCGACGAGATCGGCATGGCGGTGATCGCCACCACGTTCGCGCTGGTGGCCGTGTTCCTGCCGACCGCGTTCATGGGCGGCATTCCCGGCAAGTTCTTCAAGCAATTTGGCTGGACCGCCGTGCTGGCCGTGCTGGCATCGCTCGTGGTGGCGCGGCTGCTCACGCCGATGATGGCGGCCTACCTGCTGAAACCCCACAAGCCCAAGCCGGACGGCAAGCCGGAGCAGGATGGCCCACTCATGTCGCGCTACATGCGCACCATGAAATGGTGCCTGCACCACCGCATGGTCACGGCGATTGCCTCGGCCGTGTTCTTTGCCTGCTCGATCATGCTGGTGGGCCTGCTGCCGACCGGCTTCGTGCCGCCGGCCGACCGCGCGCAGACCCAGGTCAACGCCGAGCTGCCACCCGGTTCCACGCTGGAGCAGACGCGCGCGGTGGCCGAGCAGGCACGCCTGGCGGCGATGCGGGTGCCCGGCGTGACCGGCGTATTCAGCTCGATCGGCGGCGGCTCTTCCGGCGATGCCTTCGCGCCGGGCGCCGCGGCCGAAGCGCGCCGCGCGGTGCTCACGATCACCACCGTGCATCGCACCGACCGCGATGAAACGATGCCGCAGATCGACTCGCTGCTGCGCCGCCAGCTGGCCGGTATCGCCGGCGCGCGCTTTACCGTGGGGCCGCCGGATACCGGCGTCAAGATGCAGCTGGTGCTGCAGTCGGAAGACCCGGAAGCGCTGATCGCCACGGCCCGCCGCACCGAGCGCGAGCTGCGCACGCTGTCGGGCATCGGCAACGTCACCTCGTCGGCATCGCTGGTGCGGCCCGAAATCATCGTGCGGCCCGACTTCGCGCGCGCCGCCGACCTGGGCGTGACCGCCACCGCGATCGGCGAAACGGTGCGCGTGGCCACGGCCGGCGACTACGACTTCGACCTGACGAAGATGAACCTGCCGGAGCGCCAGGTGCCGATCCGCGTCAAGCTGCCGGACTATGTGCGCGCCGACCTCGATGCGATCGGCCGCCTGACGGTGCCCGGCAGGAATGGCCCCGTGATGCTGGCCAACGTGGCCACGATCACGATGGAGTCCGGCCCGGCCCAGATCGACCGACTGAACCGCAGCCGCAACGTGACGCTGGACGTGGAACTGGGCAGCCGCTCGCTGGGCGAGCTGAACGCCGAGGCG